>DASVEX010000083.1:0-3803 GCA_036380335.1 Propionibacteriaceae bacterium
GACGCCGAAGCCGATCGTGCCTTCTTTCGGGAAGTGCTCGACTACCCGTATGTCGACGCCGGAGCCGACTGGCTGATCTTCAAGCTTCCTCCCGCCGAGATCGCCGTGCACCCCACCGAAGGCCCCCCTTCGCATGAGCTCTACCTGATGTGCGACGACCTGGACACAACGATGGACGAGCTGGCCGCTAAAGGAGCGACGCTCACCGCAGTCATCGAAGCCCGGTGGGGGCGCCTGACGAGCCTGCACCTGCCGGGCGGGGGCGAGGTGGGGCTGTACGAGCCCCGACATCCACGGGCTACCGACCTGTAATATCCCGCCGCTGGATCAGCGTTCCGGAGACCGGCCTGATCGGCGCTGCTCCCAACCGCAGCAGGAATTGCCCGTAAGCCGAACCGTAACCGGGCAGTCCCATGAGCTACGACAGTTCCGCTTCGCATTCGCCAACGCCGTCGGCCAGGATGAGGCGAAGCAGCTGTATGAGACTACTCGGCACCGACGTCTCCAGTCACCACCATGACCCCCGTCGGGTACGGCGACCACTACCCGGTGACCGCCGTCGGACGCCTCGTGGCCTCTGGCTGATGATTGGCGGGATTGCTCGGCTGGGCACCATGACCGCCACCGTGGCGTCCTGGTTAGTCGAGACTGTCGCAGCCGAGAAATAGCAAGCCGAGGACCTGCAAGTCACGGTCCGCCGATTGGAAGACAAGGATCGACAGGCTCACTGCGGAGCAGAGCCCCGACTCCAGCCCACGCCCTCGCCGCGATGGGTAGCAGCGTGTCGCACTCGTCTTGATGCGCGTTTCAGCAGTACTTGACACTGCTGCCGCCGGCTGTACTGGGCTGCATGCACGCTAGGCAGCGTTGTCTTGCCTAGCCAGAACACACGCCCTGCTAGTGATGATCATGGCAGGATGGTCCACGCCGCGGAGGCGGTGAAGCGCCGACACATTGGGGAAGTGAGACAGTGCCAGCAGCGCGACGGACGATCATGATTGATCGTCCTCCTGAACAGGTGTTCGCCTTCTTTACTAACCCCGTCAACGACCTGAAATGGCGGTCGCACGTGAAGGAGGCCTCCGCGCAAGGGCCGATCGGCGTCGGTAACAAAGTCCATCAGGTGGTTGCGGGGCCGGGCGGGCGCAGCATTCCCGCCGATCTTGAGGTGACTGCCTATGAGCCGGCCTCGCACTATTCGTTCAAGGTGATCGCCGGCCCAGCTCGCCCGGTCGGTGAGTTCCAATTTGCGCCCGTTGGCGATGGCACCCAGGTCAGCTTCTCACTCTCCGCTGAACTCAGCGGCATCAAGAAGCGCTTCATGTCAAAACCGGTTCAAAGAGCCATGGACAGTGAAATGGCGTCTCTGGACAAAGCGAAGGCGCTTATCGAGCAGCAAGAACGGTCGATTTGATCACTTGATCGCCGCCGGGTGGGAAATGGCATCGAAGGCGGCATCACGATTCCATGAGCATTCGCGGCCGTGGATCCTCCGGCCGGCTAGGTCGGCTTCGGGCACCAGACGGCGTCGCCGTTCGTCTCCGGCATTCGAGGGCAGGTGCTCGATGGTTGGCTGCCGCCGCAACATAGGACGACAGCCGCGCCAATGCTGAACAACTTTGACCTTCCGCGGTGGACTCAGCATGAGATCCTGTGCGCACGGCCCGGGTCCAGAGGACGAACGGCTGACAGCAATTGCATCTGGACACTCGTCTAAGAGTTCCCGAACTCGGCCTCAGCCTTGAGGCTCCGGTCCTCTTCGGGCTCGAACGTGCTGCCTTGGCCGAGTGGGTTGCCTCCGGCTGCGAGTGCCGTACAGCCGGCGACGATATCAAGCATTGCCACGAGGAGAGTCACGGCAGCGCGTGTCCTGCGACCCTGCCTCTCCACATCACCAAGCCTGGGAGAGAGGTTAGGGCGGCCCCGCATGGCTCACTTTCCGCGGCGCTCGCCAGCCAAAGACGACCTAGCCGTTTCGTACGCGATACATGTGGACGGCAAAGACTTGACCCAAAGGAGACCTGGCGCCCCGAAAGCCGACCTCTAGCGGTCCTCCGCACATGGAAGGGTTATTGAGACGGCCATCGTGGGTGCCGTCGAGTCAGTTGCTCGCGCGCTCGTGCTTGTTCTGCGCCCGCTGTAGCGCCGAATAGCATCTCGTGCCTGCTCAGCCGACACACCCGCTTCGGCCTGTGAGACATCGACGGCGACCGGAGTGCCTCTGCTTTCGTGCCGACTCGCACCGCGGCTCGGAAGGTCGTGCGGCCAGCCTGCTGCGCGGCAGCGACCCGACAATAACCATCCACAAGTAGGGGTCTGGCCCTCGAGCGCGAGCACCTCGGCGCAGGCGATTGCCGCCGCTACAGCGGTCAGGCATCAGCACTCCAGTTCCTTGCAGTAGCGCAGGGTCCGCACGGTCAGCCCGGTCGAGGCGGCGAGTTCGGCGATCCGGATCTCTGTCATGACTGCGACGGTCAAGGCCTCACGTAAACGTGAGATGCAAGCTCGTTTCTCGGGGGCGATACCTGGTTGCGGGCCGCGGCGGTTGATCAGGAGACTTGGCCGATGGCGACGCTCGAGGAGATCTGGCCGGTATTCGGGCTTCGGGTCGAGGCCGGACCTGTCGAGTTGTCGGCGATTTGCGACGATGACATCCCGCTTCTCGTCGACCTGGCTTCGGATGGAATCCACGAGCCGGGCGCGATGCCTTTTGCGATCCCGTGGTCCACGGCGACCGACCTCGGTCACGAGATGGCCGCGTACTACTGGCGGACCCGCGCCGAGTTCAGTCCTAAGGCGTGGACTCTCGATCTCCTCGTCCGCCACGAGGGCGTCGTCGTCGGCTGTCAGGGATTCCATACCCGCGACTTTCTGGTGACCCGTACCGGTGAGACCGGCTCCTGGCTAGGCCGTTCGTACCAGGGTCGCGGCATCGGAACGCTGATGCGGCAGGCGATCTGCGTAACGTTGTTCGATCACCTAGGTGCCGAAGAAATCACATCGGCTGCGTTCCTCGACAACCCCGTGTCGCTGGCGGTGAGTCGCAAGCTCGGCTACGTCGACAACGGCCGGATCCGCCGGCAGCGCCGCGAGGGTGAGCTCGCGGTCACGCAGCAACTCGTTCTGCGACCCGACGACCTGGTGCGACCGACGCATCCCGTACACGTCGAGGGCGCAGCCGCCGTCCGACAGCTGATCGGTCTCCCCGCCTAGCTCACTGTTTTGGACCCTGAGAATCAGCAACAACTGCGTAAAAAAGCAGCTGTATGCGGAAGGGGTTGTACACCGCAATCAGCAACCCGGCATGCGCGAGATCCGGCGACGTCTCTTGACAGGAGGGGCCCGTCGTGGCCGAGTCCCGAGGCCCAGCCGCTAGCCGACCCGGAAGCGGAACACTCATCGGCGTACCAATAGCCGACCCCCGGGTTACGGCGCTCGCGTGAGGCCATTAGCCGAGCGGCCGCCCGTCATCCACGTTGATGTTGCATGGGCCGAGCCTGTCATCTGAAGCCACCATCAATGACATTTCGTTCGACTGCCGGCTAAGGACACCGTGGCAAAGCAGGAGGACGGTGTCACTCACATCAGGCAGCCCGAGTATGCGATCTGCAGTCGCATCCAAGTCAACTAGTTCCTGGATCTCATCACCCATGACGGGCATCCTCAGCCGCCGCAGGTTTGCCGTCTGGTCGATCGAGCAGGTCGATGTGATCTTGACAGCCCCTGACCTGCGCAGTCCAATGACAACATCGCTCGCACGATCGGAGGTACCGATGGGCTCGTTCGAATCCGACCTGCGCATC
>DASVEX010000084.1:0-21079 GCA_036380335.1 Propionibacteriaceae bacterium
GGCGATCTTGGTGTCGTAGTAGGCCCGTCCGGCACTCCCACGCATGCGTATCTGGTTCACAGCGACGATGTGCAGGGCGTGGTTGAGCTGCCGGTCACCGCCGAGTGGCATGCGATGACGAACTCGTTCGGCGCTGGACACCTCCACCGGGGCGACGCCTGCATAGCTGGCGAAGGCGGCTGCGGTGGCGAATCGGCTCATCCCACGGGTGCGTGCCAGCAGTCGGCCCGAGACCACCGGGCCGACACCGTCGACCTCGATCAGGTGACTGCCGGTCGCAGCGACGGTTTCGGCGATCTGCGCAGTAAGAACCTTCAACCGCTGATCTGCCTGACGAATCTCCACAACCAGGTCACGGCAGAGCTGCTTGCGGGCCGCCTCGACTGGCCCGGCTGGCCGAATCCCGGCCAGCAGCCCAGAGGCGATCGCAGCGGTCAGGCCTTTGGGAGCCCCACCTGGCAACAGATCCCGAAACACCGCGTGCAACTGATTGACCAGCCGGGTCCGCTGGGTCGTGACATTGGTGCGCCGCTCGTCGAGGAGGGCAAGCACCGTGGTGATGTCCTCGGCTATCACCGGGTCAGTTTCCCCTTGCAGCGCCGCGACGCTGGCCGCTGCAGCTGCATCGATCACATCATTCTTGCGTCGCCCGCCGCGGGACAACTCCCGCACCCGCGCGGTCGCCGTCGACGGAACGTCGACAACCAGCTCACCGCGCGCCACCAGCCATTGCGCCAGATGACGTCCCAAACCGCGAGTGTTCTCCACCGCCCAACGCCGCTCGCCGAAGCTGTCGGCCCACCTCAACAACCGGCGGTAGCCGGCCAGCGACGCCTCAACCTCCACCGTCGCAACCTGCCGGTTCGTCACCGGCTCCACGACACTCGCCACATGCAACCGCTTGTGCGGATCCACCCCGATGATCACCATGCTGAACCCCCTTTCACCACACCCTGTGAGGAAACCGCGGACGACATGCCGACTTTGAGTTGATCAGTCCTCTGTTGAGTCAATCCACGGCCGTGGCGCCGGCCAGGCCAACAGAACCTACTTCGAGCCAGCCCGAAGGCGGCAGGCGGATCCCGAGCCAGACCGGCCGACACCACCACGAGACGCTAAGCCAAAGCCCCACCAACATCCCGCAGAACTCATACAAGTCGGCGGAACCAAGCGCGCGATGCGCGAGCAGCTCCAATAAATGGGTGCGTAGCCTGCAGGCCATGGAACTGTTCGACGGCCTGTTCGACGACGAGACCTTGTTCCGAAGTCCGGAGGCTCATCCCGTGGCCCAGGTGGTTGCCGACCATCGGGAACTGCGGGCCGCGTACCGAAGCCAACTGGCCGCGTTGGTGGTGCCGGACACTCAGCTAACCGCCGTCAGCCGGCAGCTTCCCACTGGTATCAACCTCCCAGTCAGCGTGATCACGACGGGCGGTGCTGGGGGTCTCCTCGCGCTGGCGGGACGAGATCTCCCAGGCATCGACATCGTGTCGGTTGAGCCCGCCCTGCGCGATCTCGATGATCTTGTCGGGAGTGCGGCGCGAGTGATCTCGGCGGCGGTAGAGCTGGGGTTTGAGGTCGACGTCTTCGTCGCGCTGCCATATGCGCCTGGCTGGGAGGCGGCCGTCGAGCCGATCGAAGCGGCCGGCCTCTACGGGAAGATCGGCGCAGCGGAGCCCTCATCAACCGCCGAACAGCTGTCGATCTTGGTCGAGGCGGATCTGCCATTCAAGATCACCAGTCGTATCGGGTGGGACTGGCTTGCGATGCTCAGGGCGATTCATGCTCTCGTCGACGGCGCGAGCCGGAATGATGCGGCTGCTCTCATGGAGGACGCCGATCATGATCAGACCGCCACGGCCATCTCCAGCTGGGACCAGCCGACCCAGTCGCGAGTCCGGCGGCGACTCCGCCGAGTGGGCACCGACCGGGTGCAGCAGGTGATCGACGACCTCGTAAGACGTGGCGTGCCGGCCGCGCCATGACGCCGCCGCCCCCGCTGTACGACTAGAGCTTGCGTCGGCGCCGAGCAACGATAAGACAACCCGCGCCGGCGAGCGCCAGCGCTGCACCAGCAAAGGGAATCTGCGGGGCAACGCCCCCAGCGGATGACAGGGCGACGTCAACTGGGGCCTGGTTGACACCTGACGCGTCACGATAGTTCGCGGCCTTGGTCAGCCCCGCGTCGATGCTGGAATCGGCCGGGTTGTCGTTTCCAAGCGAGAAGAGCGGAGTCCACCCATCGTGCTCGGCGTCGGAGTCCATGGCTGGGTTGTTGCCCGCGTCCCTGCCAGTGAACCTCAGCCCGTCCGGCACCTTACTGAATCTGATCCTGTAGTCCCCCGCCGCCAAGCGGTAGAACGTGTAGTGGCCAGATTCCGAGGTCACCGTCGTCGCACGAACATGCGATTCACTGTCGAAGAGCTGAACGGTGATACGGCCGACGCCGGTGTCGCCCACATCGAAGACCCCATCGCCGTTCGCATCTCTCCAGACTCTGTCCCCCACTGAATAGGCGCACACCAGGCCAGCATTGAGTGTCTGATTCTCGAAGTCCGTCGAGCTGGCGTCGGCCTCGGTGGCAGGTATCAGGTTGGGTGCTCCTTGAGCGAGTGTGAAGACGGCGGTTCGCCCGGTGGCCGGATCTGCGTCGGAATCAAGAGCCGGGTCGCTTCCGGAGGTGCGCAGTGTGAACGCGCGATGGGCTGGCAGACCCGCGAATTGGAGTCGATACCTACCGCTGGGCAGATCGGAGAATTCGTAGCGGCCAGTCGTGTCGGTGGTCGTTGTGGCAACCACGTCACCGCTATCGCTCAGCAACGAGACTGCCGCTGAGCCTGCCGGCTCGTCAGGCTGCTGGATACCGTCGCTATTCAGATCAAGCCAGACCCTCTCGCCGACCCCGAAGCGGAGCGGGGTGATGCCCGCATCGATGGTGGGATTGATATAGGTAGCCGAGACCTGATCTGCTGACGTGGTCGGCCGGGTATTGGGTTCGCCGACACTAAGCGTGAAGGGTGCAGTGACGCCGGAGAAGTCGGGATCGGAGTCGCTGCCCCGCTGATCGCCGAGGCCCGTCGGTGTCAGTCGAAAGTCTTTGGGAACGCCGGCAAATCGCACCGAGTAGGTGCCGGCCGTCACGTCGTCGAATACATAGCGCCCGGACGGCGTACTCACCGTCGAGGCGACGACCTCGCCGTCAACATTGAGCAGCTGGACGCTGATGCCACTCGCCGGCGCTTCGCCGGGATCCTGTGTGCCAGATCGGTTGTCATCCATCCAGACCAGATCACCGACGGCGAACCGGGCCAGCCCTGGCCGATCTGAGGCGCGGGACACACTCGTTGGTTGAGACGCCGCGGGCTCGGGCGGTTTGCGACCAACGGCAACACCCATCCGCACGGTTTGCTTCTGCGAGGTCACATCGACGGTGGTGCTGAATGGCTGGAATGTGCTGCTCTGTGGAACTGGGGTAAGCGTGGCGAGCGCATCAGGAATCTTGGCCACAACGAAATACCGACCACCCTTCAGCCGGGGATTTGCCCGAAGGACGAACCTGCCGTCGCGGCCAGTGACACCCTGCACGCGTTTCCCCCTGGCATCAGTTACGGCAATCTTGATGCCAGGCTGGGGCTGATCAACATCGCTGCTGTAGCCGCCGTTGTGATCAACGTCGCGGTTGACGATGACCGTCAACGTGGCGTCAGTGAGAGCCGCGCTGGCCGAAACTGGCAGTAGCGAAACTGGCACTAGCGCCGTGCCGACCAATGCCACGAGTCCCGCTAACGCGGCACCTGAGTGCTGAAGACGGTGCGTATCCGGCACGACAACCTTATTGGACGTGGCCCCCGCGCCCGAGGGCAACGGGTAAGAGCGCCCCGAACGCTCCGACCTCGGCTCAATATAGCCAGCTGACTAGCGGTGTCGAGCTGGTTGTGATCTTTTGCGGAGAACTGTGATCCAGCTGAGACGTTGTCAGGATCGCCGCGGGCGGATGACCTGGGTCTTCGCCGCCATGTCGTGCAATGCCTGTCTTTTTGGATGCCAGAGCGGGAAAAGCACATCCACTACCGTGATCAAGCTCAGGAAGGAGTTGATACTGGGCAGCACCCAGATAGCGGACCGGATGAAAATCGAGCTCCACGGCAACGGACCGGTGGCGTGGCCGTGATCAACGGGCACGACGCGTAGTCCACAAAGCAACTTCCCAGGTGTTGCCGACTTCCAGCGCAGAAAGCCGACGTGGTAGAGCATTCCGATGCCGATCGTGGCTACGGTCAAGGTCAGCTGGTTGCGACCGGAGATCAGCTCGGTCACGCTCATCGTTGGCGGTGCCACACCAAGCCGCTGAGCTTCAAGCACGGCGTCGAAATAACTCGTCCACGCCGCGTACAACGATCGCCACACCGGGAAGGTGACGATGGTGACGATTGCGCTGATGATCACGTTGTCGATCACGACGGCCAACGCGCGCCACCACCACGATGCAAGCGGAACGCCGTCGGCGGTCGTGGTCGCCTGCATCGACATCGGACGCGCTCCCGGGCGGCCCAGCGGGGGCCTCACATTGGGACCGCTCCCATTGGCTGCCGGATAGGGCGAATACGGTGCCTGGCCGTAACCGGCGCCCGGTGCCGTTTGCTCGGCGGGTCGCGTGTTGCGGGACCACTGCCAGCCGTCCCAGTACCGCTCCTGTGCCGAGTTCACCGGGTCGGGGTACCAGCCACTCGGCGCGGCATGACGTCCTGGCGGAGCCGGCGGGGAGCCTACAGGGATGTCAGACACCCTTTCATCGTAGTGTCGTTCTCAGCGAGGTCTCTGGAGCTACACACAGATGATCAATAGCTGGAGCTCAGCCATCCGTGGGGGTTCACACACTCCAAACCAAGCAACCACAACAACGGATTGTTGCAGTTTCGAAATGATTCGGGCTTCTTTCCAACAGGAGTGGGCAAGCCGGCGGTTTTGCGTTATACATGGACAACAAGGCACCCAAAAGCCAGCGTGTACTGAGCGAGGGACTACTGATCAGCGTGAGATCAGGTGTGAACGCTAGGGCCGTCGCGCGGCCCATCAGGCGAGCCGGTCGGCCTATCAATGTGTCCCGATCGGGATCAGGCCGATCCGCAATTTTCACTGCACTGAATCTGATCATGCTCAGCACCACTGGTCACCGACGGACTCGGACCATGAGTCGAACCACCGCCGGTGCGCACGCACGCATGCAGCCAGCGCTCCTCCTGCGGCTGCGAGACCAGCCCACGAACGGCCATTGAGGCCCACAAAACCCCCTCAAACTCAGACCCCTGAAGAGGGACGACCAGGAAGGAATGACTCCAGATGCGCTGGAATCAGAAAGTAGCGGCAGCCGCAGGCTTGTCTGCGTTGTTGGTCGCGACCTCCGCTTGTGCCGGAGCCGGCGGAGCCGGCGGCGGTGGCGGTGGCGGCGGTGAGAAGTCGATCAACGTCTTGATGGTTAACAATCCGCAGATGTTGGCGCTGCAGAAGCACATTGGCGAGTTCACCAAGGAGTCCGGCATCACGGTGAACTTCACGGTCAAGCCGGAGAATGAAATGCGCAACCAGGCGGCGCAGGAGTTTGCCAATCAGTCAGGCCAGTTTGATGTGGCGACGTTGTCGAACTTTGAGATCCCCTGGTATTCCAAGAACAACTGGTTGTGGTCTATGGATGACATCCCGGCCTACAAGGACGACAAGGACTTCAACCAAGCCGACATCTTCCCAGCGATGACGGAGTCGTTGAAGGGTCCGGACGGCAAGTTGTACGGCGAACCGTTCTACGGCGAGTCCTCCTTCCTGATGTACCGCAAGGATGTCGCGGACAAGGCCGGGGTGACGATCAAGGACAAACCGACCTGGGATGAGGTTGCGGCCGCGGCAGCGAAGCTGGACGGTGCCGAATCGGGGATGAAGGGCATCTGCCTGCGTGGCCTACCTGGTTGGGGCGAGGTCTTCGCACCGCTGACGACGGTGGTCAACACGTTCGGCGGCACTTGGTTTGAGAAGGATTGGACGGCCAAGGTCAATGCGCCGGAGTTCAAAGCGGCGACCACCTTTTACACCGATCTGGTGAAGGCCCATGGTGAGGCCGGCGCGGCACAGGCCGGATTCGCCGAGTGCCTGACCGCGACGACCCAGAGCAAGGCCGCGATGTGGTATGACGCCACCTCTGCTGCGGGCAGCCTGGAAGCTCCCGACTCTCCGGTGAAAGGCAAGATGGCGTACGCGCAAGCACCCGTCAAGATGACGGATGCGTCCGGCTGGCTGTACACCTGGGCATGGGCGATCGAGAAGAAGAGCCAGAAGCAAGACGATGCGTGGAAGTTCATGTCCTGGGCATCGTCAAAGAAGTATGAGGAACTGGTTGGTGCCCAAGACGGCTGGGCAACCGTGCCGGCCGGCAAGCGCATCTCGACCTATCAGAACCCCGAGTACAAGAAGGAAGCCGGAGCGTTCGCCGAGGCGACCTTGAAGGCGATCGAGGCTGCTGACCCGGTCAACCCTGGTGTCCAGCCGCGACCAACGATCGGTATTCAGTTCGTCGATATCCCGGAGTTCCCCGATCTGGGCACGAAGGTCAGCCAAGACATCTCGGGGGTGATTGCCGGTAAGAAGAGCGTCGACGACGCGCTCAACAACGGGCAGAAACTGGCTGAGGTTGTCTCCAAGAAGTACCAGGGCCAGTAGCAGGATCTGAAGGACTCTTCGGCAGGCTCAGCTGCCATCACGCCGGCTGAGCCTGCCGGAGGCCCACGATCAACACGGACAACTCAACCCCTCTCAAGGAATTCAACGCTTGTGAACCTGTCGCAGAGCACGGCTCACTTCACACCTGACGACTCACCCCGACACCTGACGGCTCACCTCAACATCTGATAAGGAGGCATGGCGCACATGGCCACCACAACGGCGACTCCTCTCGACACCAAGGCCGAGGCCAAGGCAGCCAAGAAAAAGGAGCCCAAACCGAGCTTCAACGAACGCTGGATGGACAAGAAGGGCTGGGTCCGCCGCTTCCCGCTGCTGCCGGCTCTGGTCTTCACCATCATCTTGACCCAGATCCCGTTCCTGGCGACCCTGATCATCTCGTTCATGAACTGGCAGGCCAACTATCCCAACGAGATCTTCTTCGGGACGCTCAACAACTACGCCACGGTCTTCACTGATCCGGCGCTGCGAGCAAGTGTGTTTTTCACGGTCGTACTCACCGTGACCGTGGTGATCGTTTCTCTGGCGTTGGGGCTCGGCATTTCGCTGTTGTTGAACCGCAACTTCTTCGGTCGGGGCATTGTCCGCACCTTTATGATCACTCCTTTCCTGATCGTGCCGGTTGCCGCTGCGCTGCTGTGGAAACACGCCATTTACAACCCCGTCTATGGCCTGCTCAACGGCCTGCTCACCTTGGTCGGCGGCCCGCAGCCGGACTGGATTACTGACTTCCCACGGTTTGCGATCGAGGTTCAGCTGATCTGGTACTGGACACCGTTCATGACCCTGATCCTGCTGGCCGGGCTGCAGTCCCGCCCAGGTGATGTTCTCGAGGCGGCCAATGTCGACGGCGCGAACTCCTGGCAGACCTTCCGCTTTATCACCATGCCCCACATGCGGCGGTATCTGGAGCTCGGCGGCCTGCTCGGCTCGATCTATGTCATCCAGACCTTCGACACGGTGTTCGTCATGACGGCCGGCTCGCTCGGTACCGCGAACCTGCCCTTCACCGTTTACGAAACCCTCTACAGCGCTCAGGACTACGGTCTTGCTTCCGCACAAGGTGTGGTCGTGGTGATCTTCTCCATCGCCATCGCCACCTTCCTGCTCCGTACCGTATCGACCCTGTTCGAGGAGTCCTGATGACCAGCGCACTCGCCCCGGCCCCCAGCAAGCTCGCTGAGCAGCGAAAGAAATCCAACGAGAAAGCCCGCGGCCTCGGCTCACGCAGAGGCAACACCATCGCCGGCATCGCCGCCTGGGCCATCGGCATCCTCTTCGTCTTCCCGGTCTTCTACATGGTGCTGACCAGCCTCCACTCCGAACCCAACGCATCAACCAACCCGCCGAGCTTCTTCGCCCCCCTCACCCTGCAGGGCTACAAAGAGTTCTTCGGCGCATCCTCAGGAGCCAGCCCCTGGCCACCATTGATCAACTCAGCAACCGCATCGATCATCTCCACCATCCTGGTGATCTTGCTCGCGATCCCGGCGGCGTACGCGCTGGCGGTCAAGCCGATCACCAAATGGACAGATGCGATGTTCTTCTTCCTGTCCACCAAAATGCTGCCCGCCGTTGCCGGTCTACTACCGCTCTACATCTTCGCCAAATACCTCGGACTGCTGGACAACATCAACTACCTGCTGATCCTCTACACCGCCATGAACTTGCCCATCGCGGTGTGGATGATGCGATCCTTCCTGGCCGACATCCCCGTCGAGCTGTTCGAAGCCGCAGCCGTGGACGGTGCAGGCTTGATCCGTACGCTGCGCAGCATCATCGTGCCGATCATCTCCCCAGGAATCGCAGCCACCGCACTGATCTGCTTCATCTTCGCCTGGAACGAGCTGCTGCTGGCCAACACCCTGACCAGCGTGATAGCGGGCACCGCACCGGTGTTCCTGACCAGCTTCGTGACCTCCCAGGGTCTGTTCCTGGCCAAGGTCTGTGCAGCCGCGACCGTTGTGTCGCTGCCGGTGATCATCGCCGGCTTCGCAGCACAGGACAAGCTGGTGCAGGGCCTGTCCCTCGGTGCGGTCAAGTAAGGCACAGATCAATGACAGCCCTGAACCAGGCCAACCTCGGATCTCTTTCCATCCCGGTACCGAGTTATGACCGCTCACGGGTCACGGTTGGCATCGTCCATTTCGGTGTCGGTGGGTTCCACCGAGCCCACCAGGCGATGTACATCGATCAGCTGATGGAACAGGGCAAGGCCCTCGACTGGGGTATCTGCGGCGTCGGGGTCATGCCGTTCGACCTCAAGATGAAAGAGGCGATGCAGGCCCAGGACTGTCTCTACACACTGGTCGAGAAAGCCCCTGACGGAAGCTGGGAGCCGCGGGTCATCGGATCGATCGTCCAGTACCTGTATGCGCCGGACGATCCAGAGGCCGTCATCGAGAAGATGTGTGACCACGCGACCCGGATCGTCTCACTCACCATCACCGAAGGGGGATACAACTTCCATCCGGTGACCGGGAAGTTCGATGACACCAATCCGGATGTCCAGGCTGACCTGGCTCCCGGAGCAGTCCCAAAAACCACGTTCGCCCTCATCACGGAGGCCCTCGTGCGGCGGCGCTCTCGAGGCATCGAGCCCTTCACGGTGATGTCCTGCGACAACATCCAGGGCAACGGTCATATGGCGCAGGAAGTGTTCGCTGCATTCGCTAAGCTCCGTGATCCAGAGCTGGGCGAATGGGTGGAGAGCAATGTTCGATTCCCCAACTCCATGGTGGACCGCATCACTCCCGTAACCACGGACGAGGACCGAGCGCAGGTCAGCGAACGCTTCGGCGTCCAGGACGCATGGCCGGTGGTCTGTGAACCGTTCACCCAGTGGGCGCTCGAGGATAACTTCACCTCGGGCCGCCCGCCGCTGGAGGATGTCGGAGTCCAGGTCGTGCCGGACGTGGTTCCGTACGAACTGATGAAGCTGCGACTACTCAACGCGAGCCATCAGGCGCTGTGCTACTTCGGCTATCTCGCCGGCTACCGGTTGGTGCACGAGGTGGCACAAGATCAGTTGTTCGCCAACTTCCTGCTGGATTACATGAACCGAGAGGCCACGCCCACTCTGGCTCCTGTGCCGGGCATCGATCTGGACGCGTACAAGCTCCAACTGATCGAACGCTTCTCCAACGCCGGAGTCCGAGATACCGTCGCCCGGCTTTGCGCCAGGAGTTCGGAGCGCATTCCCACTTGGCTGGTTCCAGTCATCAGGGAGAATCTTGCCGCTGGTCGCGATGTGACCTTGTCGGCGGCCGTGGTTGCGAGTTGGGCCCGCTACGCCGAAGCGGTAGACGAGCAGGGTGAGCCGATCGAAATAGTCGATCAACTGGCCGATACAGTGCAGCGCCTTGCCGCCCAGCAGCGGGACGATCCGCTGGCCTTCGTAAAGAACCGGGAGCTCTTCGGAGATCTGGGCACCGAGGAGGATTTCACCGAGCCGTACCTGAACGCACTGAATTCACTGCATACCGAGGGCTCGCGCGCGACGCTGGAAGCTCTTGCCACGCGCTCGACTACCGTTTAACTACCTGCCGCACCCCGGTGATGCAACCTAGGTTCACCTAGATTGCTGACGGTTTGCATAAGTTGCAACCTGTGTAAACCGTAGGCACCCTATGTGAACGTAGGTTTCCGTCACGAGGCAGGTGAGTGGCCAACGGGCCAGAATGGTGGCGATGGAGTCCATAGGGCGTTACCGGCTGGTGCGGCGCATCGGCGCCGGGTCGTTTGCGACCGTTTGGCTCGGGCATGACGATGACCTGGACGTGCCCGTTGCGGTGAAGGTGCTGGCCGACAATTGGGCCGCCAACAGCGATGTCCGCAACCGCTTCCTCGCCGAGGCGCGCATCATGCGGCGAATCCATGATCAACGGCTGGTTCAGGTCTACGACATCGGCAGTCTCGCGGACGGCCGCCCCTACTTTGTCATGGACTACATCGACGGCGGGTCGCTGAACGAGCTTCGTCAGCACGGCCTCGAGCCCGTACGCGCCTTGCGGCTGTGTGCCGATGCCTGCCGCGCGCTCGACGTACTACACACGAACGACATCATCCATCGCGACGTGAGCCCCGGAAACCTGCTGCTTAGCAAGACGGCCGACGGCGCTACTCACGTACTCATCGCAGACCTCGGCGTCGCCAAGTCGATGGTGGATGCGGTCGGCGCAACAATGACGGCCGGCACGCCCTCATATATGGCGCCCGAGCAGGCTATGGGCGTGACCCCGCTCGACAAGCGAGTCGACATCTACTCGCTCACGGCGGTGACGTACGCCATGCTGACGGGCCATCCTCCGTTCCTGGTGCGCAGCATCGCCGACATCTTGGCGCGGGACATCTCTCGACCTCCGGACGCAATTGCCCAGCGTCTGGGCGCACCTGCGACCCTTGACGCGGTCATGGTCTCCGGGCTGGCTGCCGACCGGAATCGCCGTCCACCCACGGCGCTGCTCCTTGCTGACGCGCTGGAGGCGATTGCTGGCGAGATGCGGCCAGCTGGGCCTGCGAGCGGAGCGCCCAACGGGAGTGTGATCGCTGGCCACTCGCCGCGGAACCAGCAGCCAAGCGCCAACGAGATCACCAGACCGGACTTGCCGCCGGTGCCGAAACCCTCAACAACGTTGCCACCGCCCGCCGCACCGTCGGGATTTGAGCCGCCGAGACCACATTCTTCGCCGCCTGCCTATCAACCCACCCTGCAACCATTCGTCGGCAATTATCTCAATTCGCCAGATCCTCACGCGGTGAGCCAGCTGACGACGGCGTCGCCGGAAATCACCTCTGCTTCTCGGCCGTTTTCGTACTACATCCTGCTGGCTGTGTCTGCCGTCGCCCTCTTCGCGATCTCAATGTTCGTCACCATCTTGGTGCTGCGTTAGATTGCCGGGCTCAGCGTGGCGCGAACTCGTTCCGCACTACGCCGATGCGCCGCGACGTGAGAACCGCCAGCACGCCGACAGCAGCCATCGACAACTGCAGGAGGCCAAAAGTCAAGGCTAAGTTTCCGCTCGCGCTCAGGGCCGCAAAGATACTGCCCGCGATACCAACGAAGATGCCCGAACCGAGAGCGTCGGCCACATTGAGCGAAGAGGCATTCCGGCCTTGCTCGGCCGCGGTGGACAGGCTCATCACTGCCAGTGAGCTGCTCGAGGTGGCAAGCCCCATCCCGAGACCGGAGAAGATCCAAGCGACAGCGACCAAGAGGTACGAAAGCGTTGGAAGGAAGGCGATCAGGCCGACCAGAGCCACTCCGAAGGCGACCGCGACGCAGCCCAGCGTGATCAGCCGGTCGCGGCGGATCGGAAGCCATGGCCGGGATTGCAGCCAGGAACCGACGGTCCAGCCAATGGCGCCGACCGTAAGTACCGCTCCCGCTTGCAACAGCGGAACCGATCGCTGCTCGACCAACATCAATGGCACAAAAGCTTCAGCGCCGAAGAACGCACCGGCGAGAAGCCCGCGGGTCTGCACGACTTGAGGCAGGCCGGGCCGAAACCTCAAGAATCCTGGTGGCATGAGTGGCGGCAGTGCCACCAGAAGACCCGCCACACCTCCAACCGCTAGACCCACCGCCAACCAGTCCAACCGCTGGCCGGCGAGCTGCAGCATCGCGGCAGCGACGGCAAGTAGTCCAGCAGCCCACATTGGCGCAGGTTTGGTGTCGTTGGAATCGGTCGGCCGGTGCGCGCGCATCATGCGCAGCAAACTCGGCAACGCCATCGCGCCACCGAAGATGACAAGCGGGATCACTGCGAAGAAGACCCAGTGCCAGCTCAAATGTTGCGTCAGCCAGGCCGATACCGGCGGGCCGACGAACGACGGCAGCACCCATGCGGTGGAGATGTAGGTGAACATCTTCGGCCGCTGTCTAGGGTTGAAGGCAACCGCGACACAAACGTAGATGGCGACGTTCATCGCACCGCTGCCCAGACCCTGCACCAGCCGACCTGCGACCAGTTGAGCCATGTTCGGAGCTGAACCAGCAATGACCAGGCCAGCCAGGAAGATCACCAGGCCGACAAGCAGCGGTTTGGCTGGGCCCGTCCGATCGCTGAGCCGCCCCGTGAGAACTGTGGCGAAGAGCATTCCGATCAAGAACGCCGAGAACGCCCAAGCGTAATACTTCAGCCCGTCAAGATCCCGTGCGGCAGCCGGCATCGCCGTTGCCACGGCAATCGTCTCGAAGGCGATCGCGACGACGATGGCGCACAACCCGATGGTCAGGGCACGCTGAGAGGCTTTGGTAGCGGCTAGGTCAGCCGCGTCCGTCCTCTCCTGCGTCGCCATCCCACCAGTCCATCACTTCAACCACGCTCGAGGTCTATCTAATTGTGAGCCTGCTCGCGCAGTGTTGGATTACTCGCTCTGCTCGCGCAGGATCGCGCTTGAAATCCGCCTACTTCATCGTCAGTCGCAGTCGTGCGCGCCCCTACTTGGCTGTCTAGACTGGCGAACGTGAGTCAGCAAGCGAGTCCGGGTACCCAGACGATCGTCGACGAGCGTACCCAGGAGCGGCCCGACTATCGAGTTGAAGAGGGCGATCACGAACGCTTCTCGCACTATGTGGCAAAGGACAAACTCACCGAGGCGATGGTGTTGGGTACGCCGGTAGTCGCGCTGTGCGGCAAGGTGTGGGTGCCGAGCCGCGACCCCGAGCGGTTCCCGGTCTGCCCCGAGTGCCGGGAGATCTGGGAATCATTGGCCCCCGGAGCCGACGACTGAGAGTTGTCAGCGGGTCGAGGCGTACCCACTGCCGCTCGACTGCGCGTACCTCTAGTCTGACGCCATGGACTCCGAGGCCAACAACCGGCGAACGCTGGTTCTCGTCCGACACGGCAAGTCCTCGTGGGATCTCGATGTCGATGATCATGAGCGGCCGCTGTCCGCACGAGGCCGCCGCGATGCTGAAGCCATCGGCCGGTTCCTGAGCGAACGCTCATTGCGTCCCGACCTGGTCTACTGCTCGACGGCAACTCGTACGAGGCAGACCTGGGAGTGCGCGATGGCCGGGGGTGCCACAGCCGGCGAAGTGCAATACCGGCGTGAGATCTACCAAGCCTGGGTGCCCGAGCTGATGAGATTAGTCCGCACTGCGCCAGCAGAGATCAATACCTTGCTGGTGCTCGGACATGCCCCGGGCATCCCTGACCTCGTGGAGTATGTCTGTGTCCGGACCCAATCAAAGGATTGGAAGCAGCTGGACAACAAGTTCCCCACCAGCGGGTTTGCCCTTGTGGAAGTACCGGGGCCCTGGAAAGAGCTCGGCAAAGCGCGCGCTGAGCTGGACAGCTTCGTGGTAGCACGCGGATAGAGCCCCTGAATACACAACTCCAATAGAGCTCGCATCGGCGTGTCGCAGCGGTTTCGCGTCATCAGCGTTGCTTATTCAGGGAACGGTGCGGCGTTGGCGACCAGATCGGCAACAAACGCCAGTTTCGCGATCACCGGCGGTGCCAGCACAAAGGGATAGAGATCAGGTTTACCCATACTCCGATTGATCTGGTTGAGCCCCTTGCTCACTGGCAGCCAGGTCTCGGCAACCACCTCAGCCATCGGCCTTTCCAGCAGACTCTTCCGCAGCTTTCGCGAGGTTCCGGGGGTCGAGAACGCGTTGTTGCGCTGCTCGGGCTGGGGCAGTAGCCCGAACTCCCCCGCCGTTTGCAGCGTGTCGGTGATGTGCAGGAAGTGGCCAAATACCTCTGCGAAGTCCTCGAGTGGATGCATGGCCGCATACGCGCTGATGAACCGGTCCGGCCAGACACGCCGTGCCCCGGCCGAATAGTGGCGCTGTAGCGCCTCCTCGTACGAGAGGGTCTCGTCTCCGAACAGCGTCCGGAATTCGTTTCGGCGATCTGTGGTGAGGGCTAGCAATTGGCAGAAATAGTGGCCGATCTCATGCCGGAAATGCCCGAGCACCGTACGGTATGGCTCGTCCATGCTTTGCCGCAGGGCCTCGCGGTGCGAATCGTTGCTCTCCGCCAGATCGAGGGTGATGATCCCGCTCAGATGACCAGTGATGATCTTGCTTTGGGTACTGGAGAGCAGATCGAACGCCAGTCCGACGAAACCGTCACTGATCATGATCGGCAGCTCGAGCTCATCGAGTCCGAAGACCAGCCGGCGCTTCGCGGCTTCGGCCACCCAGTACTGCGCAAGCCCTACGGCGTCCGCATCGGCTGGCCGAGTTCGGGTCAGCCTGCAGCTGAAGCACAAGCCGAGCGAGGATGCGGGATCTGCGATCCAGTTACATCCGCAACGATTTAGGTTCGCACAGATCGGGCGATTGGCGGTGACAACCACCAAGGTGCCCTGCTCCCGGGAGTATCCGACCGCTGAGCCGCACCGGACACATACCGAATTCTCGAAAAAGAGCTCGGCCCCGCAAACTTCGCAGACAAACGCGCGCACGTTGATTCACTGTGCCAGTGGAGGTTCCCCCGTCGACGGGGAGGGTCTAGCCTCATCAGATGATCACTGCGCTACATGCTCTGCTCTATTCTGAGGACCCGCCGACAACCCGAGCCTTCCTGCGGGACGTACTGGGTTGGCCGTTCTTGGAGAACAGCGAGTCTGGACCGGGCTGGTTGATCTTCAGATCAGGACCTAGCGAGCTTGGCGTCCACCCCAGCAGCTGGACGTATGAAGGTCAAACAACCAACGTCGGGGTGCACCATGAGATCTCGCTGATCTGCGATGATCTCGCGGCAACCATGGATGAGCTGAGTGCGAAGGGTGCGGAGTTCAGTGGTGAGCCCGTCGACTATGGCTACGGCCTCATGATCAATTTGCGCATTCCCGCTGCTGGGGAGGTCCAGCTCTATCAGCCGAGCTACCAGCCCTCCTACGATTTGTCTTAGCGGCTGCTCGCGCAATCGCGACGCTCGCAGCCGAAACGGCAAGATCAACATTCAGCCGAGTGCCACATCACATCTCGGCCATGTCGACTGAGACCTCCATCCTGGATTTCTTTGCCTCGGTGAAGATCACGCCCTTGACGGGAGGTACGTCGCCGTAGTCGCGACCCCAGGCGACAGTCGTGTGAGCGTCATCGATGAGGCGGTCGTTGGTCGGGTCGAGATAGAGCCAGCCGCCACCGGGGATCCAGCAACCCACCCACGCATGGCTTGCAGCATCCTCGACCTGGCGGGGCTTGCCCGGCGCTGGTCGAGTGGCGAGGTAGCCACTCACATAGCGTCCGGCCAGGCCGAGCGAGCGCAAGCTCGCCACCATGAAGTGCGCGAAATCCTGGCAGACACCGGTTCTTTTTTCCAACAGATCGGAAACCTTGGTGCTCAGGCTCGTCGACCCCGACTTGTACGTGAAGTCGCTGTAGATGCGATGCGTGAGCTCCACGACCGCCTCCCCGATGGGACGCCCGGCTGTAAATGACGACTGGGCGTATTCGCGGATCGGCGTGGGAATCTCGACGTAGGGCGACGGAAAGGTGAAGTCGGCGGCTTCCCACGCCTCGGCGTGTGCTGGCTCATGATCATCGTCCCGGGTACGCGGCACGGCCTGCTCCCACGGCATGCCCAAGACAGCTGAATCCAGGGTGTTGACCTCGACGTTGACCACGCTGCTGGCGGTAACGACCAACCGGGTGTGCGGCTTCACGACGTGAAAGTAGGACTTGGTGTTGCCATAGACGTCGACGTGCTGGAAGAGATCCGCCGGCTCAGGCTCGATCTTGATCTCATGGGCAACGCAGGTTTGCCAGGCGAGATCGCGCGGGCGGAGATGGAGGAGGCCGTAGCTTCCGGTGACATCGGAGTCGTAGCTGTAGCTCGTCCGGTGTTCGATCCGATAGGTCGTCATCCCGTTCCGCCCAACGCATCTGGACGGAACAGCGGCCGCTGTGTCGGTGGCTGCTGCAGATATTGATCACGAATTGCCTCTGACAGGCTGCGCAACTGCCGCTGAAGCCCGAGCAGAAGATCATCGAGCTCAGGCCGACGACCCTCCGCAGATTCTGCCAAGGCGACCGGATCGCTGGTGCGTACCCGTTCGGCCAGGCTATCGAGCAGCCGCAGAGGTCGTGCCGTCGGTGAGGTGTTGGGCAGCGCGCGCAGATCGATCCTGATGCGCTGCAGCTGGTACGCGACCGAGCGGGGGTTGAAGGAATCGATCACCAGCAGCTCGAACAACGCGTCAACGCCGGTCCGACCGCGATAGCGGCGCCGGAAGGTGACGATCGATTCCGCCGCGGCGAGTACCGCCTCGAGTACCGTTCGGTCAGCATCAGGTGCGCGCTCCCGACAGATCGTCACGCGCAGCAGCGCCAAGATCTGCAGTGCACGCTCTAGTCCGCGACCGGCGTCGAGCAAGTACCACCCAGGGTCGCGGACCATGTTCTCGGTTGCGATGCCCGCCAAGGCCAGCAAACCGGAGAGCACTCGTTCGCTGATATCGGTCAGCTGAAGGCCTTGGTCGCGGGGATTGGCCGCGAGAGCGGCAAGGGCCCGCTCCATATCGGCCAGCACCATCCAGACGTCTTCAGAGAGTTGATCACGTACGCCTTGAGCCGCCATCGACAGTGCACCCAAGGATTGAGCGACGGTGCCGGTGCGATGTCGATCAAGCAGTATCGAGCGGAACTCAGGCATCATCTCGACCCGTGACGTGAGGAAGCCTGGGTACGTCGTACTCACGTGGGTGACAGCCTGCAGCATCACGTCCAAGGCCTGACCGCGGGCCGCGTCGAGGTCGGTCTCGATGGCGACCGTACGCGTGGCGAGGAGCACCCGAAGCAGGTCTTCGGCCCGCTCGGCGTACCGACCGAACCAATAAAGGTCGTTGAGCACCCGAGGCACCATGGCGATCGATGCCGACAATGCGGGCACGAACCCGGCTTCCTCGTCGGCCGGACCGCGTGCGATAACCCGCGGGGCGGCAACAGGCTCGCTGCCGACCACCCAAACATCTTTCGCGAGTTGGCCGTTTGGATCGCTGACGAGCACTCCGCGGTCGTCGGAGGTGTCGTCGGTCACCCGGGCCAGGCCGCCCAACATTGCGGCGTACGACGGACCGCTGCGTACCGCGAACGAACGCAGCACCACGTTACGGCGCACCAAACGATCTTCCTCGCTGGTTGGGGCTGATGAAAGATGCAGCACCTCTTGCCCGACAAAGCGGTGCGGCGCGGCCTTGATCTTGTCGGCCAGTAGTTCGCGCTGCCGCCTGGTCAGCGCCGCCCCTCGCACACTGCGACCATGACCGCGGCTGATCGGCCGAATGACAAGGGAATCCAGATTGCCCAGTACGTGGCTCAACGCTGCCTCATCGCCACACCACCAGGTCTCGACCGAGGGCAACCGCAGTGGCTGACCAAGCAGTCGTTCGCACAGCTCGGGGAGAAATGGCATCAGTGCCGGATTCTCCAGGGCACCGGAGCCGAGGTTGTTCAATACACTGACGCTGCCTTGGCGGACGCATTCCAGCAGTCCGGTGACACCAAGCCGGGAGTCGGGCCGCAGCTCGAGGGCATCCATCCACAGCGAATCGACCCGGCGCAGGATAACGTCGACCTGCTCCAGCTTGCCCAGTACGCGCATCCAGACCCGACCGTCGCGAACCGTCAGGTCGCTGCCCTCGAGCAAGGGAAAGCCCAGCAGTGAAGAGACAAACGCCTGGTCAAAGGCAGTTTCGGAGAGGGTACCTGGGCTCAGCACGACAACCCGCGGGTCCTCGACCACACCAGGCGCCGCGTCAACGAGAGCCAGCCGCATCGCCTGGAAGAACGGGGTAAGTCGATGCAGGTTGGCTTGCTGATAGATCTCAGGTATGACCCGCGACACCACACGACGGTTCTGCATGGCGTAACCCGCCCCGGAGGGTGCCTGGGTCCGGTCGGAGATCACCTTCCACCGACCGCTGCTATCTCGACCAAGATCAGCCGCCACCAGGAAAAGTCGCTGGCTGGCCAACCCACGCGTGCCGACCAGGGGCCTCAGGTATTCGTCATGATCAAGAATGGCTTCGGGCGGAAGATGCCGCCGGGACAGCAGTCGGCGGGCGCCATAGAGGTCGGTGAGGATCGCGTCCAGCAGCTCAGCCCGCTGCACCAGTCCGGCCTCGAGCCCGGCCCACTCATGATCATCGAGGATGAGTGGCAACGGATCGAGTCGCCACGGTTGCGGTTCCGCTAGGCGGGCCGCAGCGTTCGGCGGTCCGTGCCCGTTCGGTTCGTCCGCGATGGAGATAGTTGAGGCTGGGCTGGGTGTGTAGGTGACATTGTCGTCTTCCAGCAGCCGCGCCACCTCGCGCTGCGCATGCAATAAGTCTGTGTCTGCGAACTCATCCAGACCGGTCAGCAGCGCGGACCAACCGTGACGTACGGTGCCGTCCGCGGCCGCGAACTCGTCGAAGATCGGCTCCCGGTCCATCGCAGTGGGTTGATTGGCCGCCGCCAGGTAGCGGCTGAAGATGGTCACGGATCACCCGAGGCTTGCGACTCGCCCTGTCCCCAGCCGCGTGGCACGCGGCGGCGTAGATCGAGAGTCATCGGAAACTCGTCGTCGCTGGCGGCTCGCCGGATCAGCTGGGCATCCAGCGCCTCGATGTCGATCACACCTGTGATATGGCCCATCGCTTCGAACCGCGCATGCCGCCGCGCCTCAGCCTCCAAGGCGTTGACCGGCGGATGGTCGTACGCACGGCCGCCGGGATGGATGACGTGGTAGGTGGCGCCGCCGAGCGAAAGGCGGCTCGCTCGATCGATCAGGTCGAAAGCCAACGGCGAGTCCAGATCGAGGCTCGGGTGGAGCGCCGACCAGGGCTTCCACGCCTTGTAGCGAACAGCGGCGACGAAGGATCCAGGCGTACCGGTCGATGTCAGGGGAACCGGTCGCCCGTTACAAGTCAGGAGATGCCGTTCGGGCACGAAGTCTTTCACCGCCACCTGCAGCCGCTCGGTCGAGGAATCCACATATCTCGCGGTGCCGCCAGCAGTCGCCTCCTCTCCCAGTACGTGCCATGGCTCAATCGCGCTGCGAAGCTCCAGCTCCACGCCGCTAACCGTGGTTACCCCGATGCGAGGGAATCGGAACTCGAAGAACGGCAACAACCACGCAAGATCGAACTCGATGCCGTGCGCACGGAGGTCGGTGACGACATCGGCTGTATCGGCCAGGACAAAGTGCGGCAGCAGGAATCGCTCATGCAAGGCAACACCCCAGCGCACGAGTGGTGCCGAATATCGGTCCTCGACGAACCGAGCGATCAGTGCTCGAACCAGCAAGGCCTGGACCAGCGCCATGTCCGGATGTGGCGGCATCTCGAAGCCGCGAAGTTCGAGGAGGCCGAGCCTGCCACGTAGCGAGTCGGGGCTATAGAGCTTGTCGACGCAGAACTCGGCGCGGTGGGTGCTGCCGGTGATATCGGTCAGCAGGTGCCGCAGGGCACGGTCAATCGCCCACGGTCGGTGTTCGGTGTCGGCGAGGTCCTCGAGCTCGGCGAAGGCGATCTCCAGCTCGTACAGAGTCTCCAGGCGGCCCTCATCGACTCGGGGCGCCTGGCTGGTCGGACCGACGAAGCGTCCGGAGAACAGATAGGACAACGCGGGATGGTGCTGCCAGTAGGTGATCATGCTGACCAGGAGATCGGGCCGGCGTATCAACGGTGATCGCATGGGTTCGGGACCGCCCAGGGTGAGGTGGTTGCCGCCGCCGGTGCCGCTGTGCCGCCCGTCTAACGCGAAGGTCTCGGCACAGAGCCGCTGCTCGCGGGCGATCGCGTACAACGTGTGGGTCAGTTCGGAGAGCTCAGGCCAACTCGAGGTGGGATGAACGTTGACCTCGATTACTCCGGGATCAGGGGTGATCAACATCGTCTTGATCCGAGGGTCGGGCGGCGGTCCATAGCCTTCCACGATCACGGCCGTACGAGTGTGCGTGGCAGCCCGATCAATGAGCCGCACCAGCTCGATGAACTTCTCCAACCTCTCCAACGGAGGCAGAAAGACATGAACGAAGCCGTCTCGGGCCTGGACGACCAACCCCGTACGGGCCGGTGCTTCTCTGGGATCAGCGACGACGGCTCGCGGATCATCTCCAGCCGGGCTGAGTGAGGGTCCCGCCCTGACATAGGACTCTTCGCCGGCGTAGTCGGGATCGACCCAGGAGAGCGAGTCAAGCGGCAGGCGTGATCCTGCTGGCGTATCGCCGGGAACAAGAACCAGCCGACCGCGTCGGGTCTTCCAGGCCGGACTCGCCCATCCTTCGCCAAACCACGAAGGAATCAGCGGCAGCACCCACGCTGCCACTTCGACCTCTGCACCATCCAACGTGCTGACGAGTTCTGGATCGGGCTGTTCCGGATCGAACGCCGGCCGCCGGCCGAT
>DASVEX010000085.1:0-2066 GCA_036380335.1 Propionibacteriaceae bacterium
GGACATCGGGAGCTCCCCGCCTCAGGTCTTCGGCGGCAACCTAGATCCGGCGCGCGCCAAGACGCGCATCGCCCGGTGGGTGGCCAGCAGCGACCTGGCCGGCGACTACCGGAACTGGGACCAGATCCGGGACTGGGCGGAGAGGATCGGCCGGCAGGTCGCCGAACGGGCGGCCGGCTGAGGCGCTACGCCCTTGGGGTCAGGCCGGGGAGTCTAACCGGGCATTTTTGCGCTGCAGCGAGAATCTCTCCACGGGTGTCACGGTTGCTCCGA
The DNA here is from genome assembly GCA_036380335.1 of Propionibacteriaceae bacterium. Taxonomy (GTDB): domain Bacteria; phylum Actinomycetota; class Actinomycetes; order Propionibacteriales; family Propionibacteriaceae; genus Microlunatus. Next base: position 274 of record DASVEX010000085.1, read on the forward strand.
CGCCGTCCTAGGTGAATTCGTAGGTGGCGAGGAGGTTTCCTTGCCGAGGTCGCTGGCACGCGGGCCCTACGGTTGGCCCCAAGTTGCGACGTTCGTTACTACCGGCCTGCTGATCGCGTCCTCGCTGTCGCGGTACGCGATCAGCTGCCGCGCAGGCGGGCGAGCAGTTTCGCGGTCGTGCTGCTCGCCCTGCTTGGGGTGGCGCTGATCTTGGCCGGATTCCGGGTCGATGTGCCGATGCTGAGCAGCGGTAGCCCGGCCACCTGGCACGGCGGCGTGCACGGCATCGCGTTCCTGTTGATCATCGCGACGGGTGTGCTGGCGCCGTTGACGATGGCTCTCGCGATGCGCGGCGACGCCTGCTGGGGCCAATCACAGTTATGTCCCTGGCGGCTAGTGCGCTGTTCGTTGTCTTCTTGTTCTTCCCGTGGGGCAACGCCTCATTCCTGGTGGCGATCGTCACTGTCTTCGCCTGGATCACAGCGGTTGCCGTACGCCTGGCGACGTATACCTCCTAAACCACGCTGTGCTTTTGTGGCCGATGAAGGTGGTGCTCTGACGGCCGCCGCCTTTGACAAACCGGAAGTGTGATGCAGTGTTTGCCGTGTGGTGCTGCGTTTGGGAGCAAACGGTTCAGGATGCAGGGATTGGAGTGCCGTTCATTTCATGTTCGGGTCCACGCCACGCGGCCCACTCGGGGTCTAGGTCAAGTCCTGGTTGTGCTCGAACTTGTCACCGAGGATGACACCGTCGGTTGTGATCTCGTACTGGCGCGTAAACGGGTCATGGGCGCTGCCGCGGGATTTGAGAATCGTTAGTGCGCGTTTGAGCCGGGAGTCTCCTCGGAGGAACTGGAGAAGGATCACATTGTCGGACAGATGCGAGATGCCGTATTCGGACAAGCGGGTGACGCCAAACAGATCGGGGACTTCCTGGGTCATGACGACGCTGATGTTGGCGCGGGCGCAGCGTTGCAGGAGCGAGTAGATGTATTCGCGGAAGCGGAGTTCATCTCCGCTCGAGGCTGCCAGGTCGCCGAGACTGTCGATGGCGACTCTGGTGGCGCCGGTGCGGTGCACGGTGTCCAGCAGGTCGTAGACCCATTCGTCAAGATACAGATCGACGGGGCTGCGGTACATGAGCTCGACACCCGGATCGTCCAATGACCAGGAGAACCCTTTCAGGATCCGCTCGAGCTGGGTCGGGTTCTCCTGGAACGTCGCGATCACCCCGGTCTCTCCGCGACCTGCACCGGCGAAGATGAAGTGAAGCGCGAGCAACGTCTTGCCGACCCCCGACGGGCCGGCCAGCAGGGTCGAGGCACCGCGGTAGTAGCCATCGGACAGCATGGCATCCAACGCCGGAACGCCGGAGGACATGCGTTCCTGCGCGCGGTCATAGCGGTCGAGCTCGACGACGTCGGCCATGCGCGGGAACACATGAATACCTGCGGAAGAGAGCCGGTAGGCGTGCTTGCCCGACATGGAGCCGCTACCGCGCAGTTTGATGACCGACAGGACCCGCCGATCACGGCCGGCTTCCCGCTCGGTACCAAGCGAGACGATGGCGTCGGCGACGGCGAACTCGGGCGCATCGCTGCTGTCGGGGCTGCTGTACTCACCGACCCAGAAGGAAGTGACCGGCAACACGGACAGCCGCCCGGCCAGCTCGTGCAGAAACCCCCTGAACGTCTCCGGGTCGGCTGCGTATGTCCGCAAGGCCCTGAAGCTGTCGATCACTAACAACCCGGGGCGGTGTTGTTTGAGGAGTTCGGTGATGGACGTCAACGCACC
>DASVEX010000086.1:0-14744 GCA_036380335.1 Propionibacteriaceae bacterium
GGTCATCGTCAGCTGCTCGATCGCCTTGATGTAGTTCTGGGCCTCGTACGCGGCGCGTACGGGATCGATGATCTGGAAGTAGATGACCGAGTCGATGTTGACCATCAGGTTGTCCTCGGTGATCACTCCTTGCGGCGGGAAGGGTACGACGTTCTCCCGCATGTCCATGTTGTAGCGGACTTTGTCAAACAGCGGCACCACCAGATGGGGCCCCGGCTCCAATGTGCGCCTGAACTTGCCGAGCCGCTCGACCACACCAACTCGTTGTTGGCGGATCACGCGGACAGCGTTGCCTATAAAGAAGATCACCGCCAGCGCAATGGCCAAGACGACGATCAACGACGCAAGCTCCACGATCTTCCTTCTCTCATTAGGGCAGTTGCCCGTGCTTCGGGTAGACGACAGCAATGGCTCCGTCGATCTCGTATACCTCGATCTCGGTGCCTTGCTCAATCACCACGTCTGAGGAGTAGGGACGTGCTGTCCAGCTCTGACCGTCGACTTTGATCTCCCCGCCGGACTTGTCGATCTGTGAGGTGGCCACGCCGCTGCTGCCTACCATCTTCGCTGTTGAGGACCGATAGCCGGGCATGCTACGCACCTTGGCGAGCAGCGTCGGCCTGAGCAGAAGCAGCATCATGATGCTGATGCCAGAGGCGACCAAGATCTGCAGCCACCACAGTGACGGCGCAATCACGGCGACGCCCGCCCCGGCAAGCGCTCCCACCGCAAGCATGATCAAGACCAGGTCAAGCGACATGATCTCGGCGATGCCGAGCAGGAAGGCGAGGCTCAGCCAGATCGCCCAGGAGTTAGCACCCAGCCAGTCCGTCAAGTTCACCTCCATCACGATCTCCAGACGCGATTATCTATCTCACTCCATGGTGCCAGTCGGCTAAAGTGCGCGAGCTGTCCACCGACCGTCGGCCTCGACCAGGCTCAACTCGACCTCGAAGGTCTTCGTCAGGTTGTCGGCAGTCAGGGTGTCGCGCAGCGGACCAGCAGCGACGATCTCTCCGGCCTTGAGCAGCATCGCGTGGGTGATGCCCTTGGGAATCTCCTCAACGTGATGGGTCACGAGCACCGAGGCGGGCGCGTACTGATCTTGGGCGAGCTCGCCGAGGGTCGTAACCAGAGATTCCCGGCCTGCCAGATCCAAGCCGGCGGCCGGCTCGTCGAGTAGCAGCAGCTCGGGGTCGGTCATCAGCGCTCGCGCGATCTGCACCCGTTTGCGTTCCCCTTCGCTGAGCGTGCCGAACGTGCGATTCGCCAGACGATCGATGCGCAGCTGGGCGAGTAGCTCTGAAGCTCGCTCGTGGTCGAGCTCGTCGTACTCCTCGCGCCACCGGCCGACCACCGCGTAGGAAGCCGAGACCACGACGTCGTGAACCCGCTCCCCTCGCGGAATGCGCTCCGCCAGTGCAGCAGAGGTCAATCCGATGCGGGGTCGGAGCTCAAAGACGTCCACGGTGCCGAGTACCTCGCCGAGCAACCCCGCCACACCGCTCGACGGATGGATCTGTGCCGAGATCACCTGCAGCAACGTGGTCTTGCCCGCCCCGTTAGGCCCGATGACCACCCAACGGTCGGACTCATCGACCTCCCAATAAATGTTGTTGATCAAGGTGGAGCCGTTGCGGACGATGCTCACGCCAGCGAGTTCCACAACAGCCGCCATGACCTCAACCTACAGTTCTGCGCCCGCGGTTTTGCGTACCGAGCGAAGCGAGCCCCGATCGCGCGCCGCGAGGCAATTCAACACAGCGAGCGACGCAATATTGTAGAGCGATGGAGTCGTTGCCCGCGGTCCGCATGACTGCGAACCTGAACTCGATGATCAGGGGGCAGCAGTCGATTGAGCAAGCTGAACGGGCGATCGTGGGCGATGATGTCGCCCATCACGTGATCGATCCAGAGGCAGCCTTGGGCTTGGATCCGCTGCAAGCCTCGACCCTTGACGAGGCCTTGGAGGCGCTACTCGCTGCGGAACGCGACGGATGGTTCCTCGCTTTGCCGGTGCCCGGATCCCTCGCCCCCCTTCGAGGGCCCGCACGGTTCAACATTGCCGCCGTGGAACAGGGCCAGGCCGTGGTGGCCAGCAGTGCAGGTCTCGGTCTCGTACCGATCCGGGTCGGGCAGGCGGTGCAGTGGCGGATCTTTCCGGCGGAGCTGCCACTTCCGCCGACCAGCCCGTATGACGCGGAGCGGGCGTTGAACGAGGTGGTCATCGACGCGGCCGCGACCTTGTCGCGACTCGATGTCGGGTCGGGCATACGACCGGCACTGCCAGATCGGGCCGTGCTCGCGCCCGGCTACAGCCCTCACCAACGAGCCACCGCCGAGCGGGCCTCTCGGCTCCTCGCGGCATGTGATGCGGCCCTGTTGCACGACGGAGCGAGCATCTCCTCCTTCGAGGCTTATCGGCGAGCGCAGGAACTGCGCCGGGTACGCGCCAAGGCGGGCGAGGCACTCGGTTCGGCGGTTAGCTGGCTGCGCTGACCGACCGCGCACTCGGATAGCGGATGGAGCAAGACCAACAGCGTCCATTACGCTGCCCCGCATGTCCCTGCTTCCGGCCTTGACCGGTTCGTTCTCCACACCCGCGGCCGGAAATCCGACCGTCGCAATCATGGAGGCGGCGTACCACCATCACGACATCGATGCCCGGTACCTGAACTGTGACGTCGCCGCCGAGCACCTCGCGGATGCCGTTCGAGGCGCGACGGCGATGGGGTGGACCGGGTTTAACTGCTCGCTGCCGCACAAGGTGGCCGTCATCGAACTGATGGACGAGCTTGCCGATTCGGCCCGGCTCATCGGTGCGGTGAATTGCGCCATCCGAAGCAATGGCCAATGGATCGGGGCAAACACTGACGGTCAGGGCTTCCTGGCCTCATTGCGCTCCGTTGCCGACCCCCGGGGCCAGCGTGCCCTCATCCTGGGGGCTGGAGGCGCTTCGCGGGCGATCGCTGTCGAGCTCGCGCTCGCCGGCGCGTCCGAGATCTGGGTCGCAAACCGCAACGTCAGCAAGGCATCCGACATTGCGAAGCTGGTGAGCTCCGCGACGTCTAGCGCTTGCTCTGCCATCGAGTGGCCAGCAAACCTCGCAGTCCCCGAGTCGGCCACCCTTGTCGTCAACGCGACCTCGTTGGGACTGCCCGGTTCCGGAGGGGTGCTGCTGGATTTCGACGCTATTCCGCGCGGACTGGTGGTGTGCGACGTCATTCCCAATCCGCCCGACACACCTTTCCTACAGCGGGCGCGGCAGGCTGGTGCAACGACCGTCGACGGCCGCGGCATGCTACTCAATCAGGCTGCTATCAACATCAAGTTCTGGACGGGTGTCGATCCAGATCGTGAAGTGATGGGAAGGGCGCTCGACCAAGCCATCGCCAATTGGGCGCACCCGTAGCACCTGACCGGATCCGTATCCTGTGGTCATGCAGGCACCCACTCCGCCACTGGGCACGTTGTTTGCAATCGGCGGCGCTGAAGCCAAGCTTCGGCGCCGGATCGTGTTAGCTGCCTTTGTGGCGGCGGCAGGCGGCCCGGATGCCCGGATTGCTGTCGTTTCGTCGGCTTCCTCGCTCGGTGCTGAGGTTGTCAGCGTCTACCGGGAAGTCTTTACCTCCCTCGGCGCCCGGGAAGTCGTTTCTCTTCGTCCCGAAAGCCGCGCGCAGGCCGGAGAGTCTGATCTTGTAGAGCCGCTCGGCAAGGTCAGCGGCATCTTCATGACGGGCGGTAACCAGCTCAAGCTCAGTTCCTTGATCACCGGTACGCCCTTCGGGGATGCGATTCTCGAGGCTTATCAGCGCGGCGTGGCCGTTGGTGGCACCTCGGCTGGTGCCAGCATCCTGGCCGAGCACATGATCGCGTTCGGCGCTGGCGGCGCCACGCCGAAGCAGCGGATGAGCCAGTTGTCCGCCGGCCTCGGCCTGATTCAGGGCGTCGTGATCGACCAACACTTCGAGCAGCGCAACCGCTATGGACGGCTGCTGTCCCTGGTTGCGCAGTCTCCCTCGCTCCTCGGTTTGGGAATCGATGAAGACACCGCGGCCGTGATCCACGACGGTAGCCGGCTGGAGGTCGTCGGCCGCGGCGCCGTGACCGTCGTCGACGGACAGCACGTCGTGGCCAACGCCTTCGCGGCCAAGCGCACGGCTCCCCTGCTGATCTCAGGCGCTGTGATTCACGTGTTGCCGACCGGGAGTCAGTTCGATCTGTCGAACCGGACCCTGATTGCCCACCAAACGCCTGTACTCGACCCCGAGGTGGTGGAGGCCCGAGCGGCCGAAGCCGACTTACGCGAGGTCGCTCGAGACATCGCCGCGGAGGGCGTATCGCCAACCAATTACACGCGTCGACTGCGCCGCAACCGGCGCCCCTGAGACCCTCAGATCACAGTTGGATCTGATCAGGATTTGACGGCTTCGGCGGCGGTTTCTTCCTCGCGCACCCGCGGCAACGGATGCCCGGTCTCCAGCAGCGTCTTCATGCTGTTCAGAATCCAGACCCAGCCGTCTTTGACGTTCTCCCAGGTCAGCGGGCTGTGTTCGAGATTTCCGTGCACGAGCCTGACCCGGGTGAGTCCCTCGCCGGCGTTCTCGACCGTCCACTCCACGCGGCTCGGTGGTTCATGGGCCACCTCCGGGTCGTAAAGGGTGTGCCAGGTTTGTACGAAGCGACCAGGACTCCGGTCAGTGGGCGCTTGCATTTCCTCGATCATGCCGTCGACGGCTGCCCGACCATTGGCGCCAACCGTACGGTACGGCCTGCCCTGTTGCGGCGGCTCGACGAACTCGGTGGTGTGGAAGTAGCGCCTGGTCCACTCGGATTCGGTGATCGCCGACCAGACCTGCTCGGGAGTCGCAGCGATGTAGATCTGGTAGACGTGCGCTGTGAGGCTCATGCCGGTTCTGCCCTTCGCGAGGTTTGCGTTTCGTGATCGAGTGCGACCTGCTCATCCAGCGCCACAAGAGCAGCCGTGAAGCGCGCCGCGTACTTGCTGATCCATCGGTTGGCGACTTGCTCGATGGGCACCGGATTGAGGTAGTGCCGCTTGGTACGTCCGTACCGCGTGGTGACCACGAGATTGGCCTCGGCGAGTACGGAAAGGTGCTTCATCACTCCGAAGCGGGTCATCCCAGGAAGCTCGTCACACAGCTCGTTGAGTGTCTGCCCGTCGCGACTGAACAAGCTGTCCAGCAGCACCCGCCTGCTCGGGTCGGCGAGCGCTCGAAAGACTTCACCACCCTGTTCCACACTGTCACAATATGTGACCATTTAGTCACATGTCAAAGAGTCTGGAGACTCGGCGAAAATGCTGGGCATGAATTCGTATCTCGATCGGCTCTTTGAGGTGTGGACGGACCCCGATGGTCTGGACGAGATGGAAGTCCGGCTCGCCGAGTTCTACACCGACCCCGTCCGGGTCAACGGCTCAGACCTCTCGTTGTCCGAGCTGGCAACGAGGGCGCGGGCGCTTCATGCGGCCTTTTCTGATCTGCGTTCGGAGACGCTGCAGGTCGTCGCAGAGAACGACAGCCTTGCCGTCGCATTTGTCATGCATGGCCGGCACACCGGGCCGTACGAGACGGCGCTCGGAACCATTCCGCCCACGGGATCGGACGTGCAGATCCGGACCATTGACCTGCTCACGATCAACGACGGAAAGATCTCGACCGTGTGGGTGAACGCCGATGATCTTGGCACGCTGCGACAGCTGGGCTGGCGCGGAGTGTAGCCACCGGATGACTGCCTCAACTCATCAGTGGCAGGATCACAGCAAACCGATCCTGTGAGGAGCGTTCGTGAGCCAAAGCGTTGCCCCATCCCCACACCCGGATCTCAAGATCATCTCTAGCAGGGTCTTCCGTGGTCCGAACATCTGGCACTACGAACCGGCCATCCAGCTCGTCGTCGACCTCGGCGTGCTAGAAGACTTCCCCACCAACGAGCTGCCCGGCTTCGCCGACGCGCTGGTGGAGCGACTGCCGGGTCTGATGAACCACAGCTGCAGCCGCGGCCGACGGGGCGGTTTCGTGGAGCGGCTACACGAGGGCACCTGGGTCGGCCATGTTGCGGAGCACGTCGCATTGCAGCTGCAGCAGGCGGTGGGCCACGACATGCGGCGCGGCAAGACCCGCCAAGTGAAGGGCGAGCGTGGCCGCTACAACGTGATCTACGCCTACTACGACGAGTCGGTCGGGCTCGCCGCTGGTGAACTGGCTGTTCGGCTGATCAATCACCTGATCATCCCCGATCCTGGGTTCGACTTCGACGAGGAGCTGGAGCGGTTCATCGTCCGCGGCGAAAGAACCGCTTTCGGGCCGTCCACCCAGGCCATCGTTGAGGAAGCCGTCAGCCGCGACATTCCTTACCTGCGGCTGAATAGCGCGTCGCTCGTCCAACTCGGCCAAGGAGTTCACCAAAAGCGGATTCGGGCCACCATGACGTCTCAAACACCGTCCGTCGCGGTGGACATCGCCAGCAACAAGGAGCTCACTCTTTCGTTACTTTCGGCGGCCGGGCTGCCGGTACCGCGATCGCAGTCGGTGCGTACGGTCGACGATGCAGTCCGGCTGGCCAATCGGATCAGCTACCCCGTCGTACTGAAGCCACTGGACGGCAACCACGGTCGTGGCGTCATGCTCGACCTGCGCAGCGACGCCGACGTACGCCGTGCCTTCGATGTCGCCAAGTCCGAGTCACGCAGCGGATTGATCATCGTCGAAACCTACGTCACCGGGCGTGACTACCGCTGCCTGGTGATCGACGGCAAGATCGCCGCCATCGCCGAACGAGTTCCTGCTCATGTGATCGGTGATGGCGTACTGACGATCAACGAGCTCGTCGTGCAGACGAACGCCGATCCGCGCCGCGGCGTTGGCCACGAGAAGGTGCTGACCAGGATCAAGATCGATCAGGCCGCGATTGAGCTAGTGGCAGCTCAAGGCTTCACCATGGACGACGTACCGCCCGACGGGACGATGATCAAGCTCACGCTTACCGGCAACATGTCCACCGGCGGCATTTCCATCGATCGCACCTTCGAGGCTCATCCGGAGAACATCGAGATTGCCGAGGAGGCCGCGCAGGTCGTCGGGTTGGACATTGCGGGCATCGACTTCATCGCACCCGACATCACTCAGCCGGTACGCGAGACCGGCGGCGGCATCTGTGAGGTCAATGCCGCGCCTGGTTTCCGGATGCACACTCACCCGACGGTCGGGGATCCGCAGTACGTGGCGAAGCCGGTGATCGACATGCTGTTCCCGCCGGGTAGGCCGAGCCGGATCCCGATCGTTGCCGTCACAGGGACGAATGGCAAGACCACGACGTCCCGGATGATCGCGCACATCTTCAAAGGCATCGGCAGAAAAGTCGGCATGACCTCGACGGACGGCGTCGTCATCGATGAACGGTTGGTCATCCGTTCGGATGCCTCAGGGCCGCGGTCGGCGAAGATGGTGTTGCAGAATCCACGCGTCGACTTCGCAGTCTTTGAGGTCGCGCGGGGTGGCATCTTGCGCGAAGGCCTGGGCTACGAGCGGAACGATGTCGGCGTCGTGTTGAACGTCCAGGCCGATCATCTGGGCCTGCGTGGCGTCGACACGCTCGAGCAGCTCGCTGATGTCAAGGCTGTCATCGTGGAGGCTGTGCCGCGCAACGGCTTCGCAGTGCTCAATGCCGATGATCCACTGGTCCGCGCGATGCGTCGGCGCTGCTCAGGCCGGATCGTCTGGTTCAGCATGGCTGAGCCCGGCAGCGACATCCGAGACTCCGTAGATGATCACTGTCGGCGCGGTGGACGCGCTGTCGTGCTGGAGCACAGCGATCTTGGCGACATGATCATGGTCAAGGAAGGTCGGCGCTCCATGCAGCTGGCGTGGACCCACCTACTGCCCGCGACCTTTGGCGGCCGCGCCACCATGAACGTCCAGAACGCCATGGCGGCCGCTGCGGCGGCGTTCGCGGCAGGCGCTTCGTTACATGACATCCGGCAGGGCTTGCGGACCTTCTCGACCAACTACTACCTCGCTCCTGGCCGGCTGAACGAGGTCAGCGTTGAAGGTCGCACGGTGATCGTCGACTACTGCCACAACGTTCCCGGGATGGTCATGCTCGGTGATTTCGTCGACAAGACCGGCGATGTCTTGGAAAGCACCAACGATCTGGGACGGGTGTCCCGCATCGGCGTGATCGCCACGGCGGGTGATCGCCGCGACGGTGACATGCGCTCGCTAGGGCACGAGGCAGCTCAACATTTCGACGTGCTGATCGTGCGGGAGGACGCAAATCCACGCGGCCGCGCTGCTGGCGAGGTTGCTGAGCTCGTCGTGCAGGGAGCGCGCCAGGGTCGGGCGGAGGGGGCTCGCTGCAAGCAGATCGAGACCGTCCTCGACGAACTCGCCAGCGTCCGGCACGCGATGTCGCGGTCCAATCCTGGGGACTTGGTCGTGATCTGCGTCGAGCAGCACGCTGCGGTGATGGCCCTGCTGGAGTCCTACGGTCATCACGCGCAGCCGGGGGCACGACCTGACGATGATCGGGAATTCAGCAACGCGGTGCCCGACCCCGACTTCACCCGAGGCGCAACCCGCGACGAGCCTGAGCCGGTTGCTATGCAGGAGCTCCCCTAGCCTGCGAAGAAGAGCCGATCCGACGTGAGGTATAGGCCCCGCTCTCCTCCAGACCCCAACTTATGATCTTGTCGGGATAGATCCTTATGACCTCCCGGCTGTAATACGGCGCAGGCGGATCGAGATCCTTCAGCGGTTTCGCAGCTCCTCGGATCTCAATCCCTCGGGCAATCCATGGAGTCACCGACTCGAGATCATCGATCACCAGCGCAACCTGCGGGTGGGTTGCGACATTGGCGAACTTCTTGGTACGCCCCATTCTTTGTCCCCAGATATCGAACGTTTTGAGCTCCTCGTTGAGGAAGAACCCGACTGGCGAGTTCTGAACACTTCCGTCCGGCGCCACTGTCGCCAGCCGCGCAAGCAGCTGGCTTCTCAGATATGACTCCTCCGCTGGTGTAAACACATGTCCTCCTGGCTGGAGCTCCAGCATGCAACCTCAACTTCGCTAGAAGTCAAGGCGTTGCTCCGGCCCGCAGGACTTTGGCGCGCAGCGCTCCCGCGTCATCGCGGGTCGCCTGGTGATCAAGCAGCCAACGATCTAGCTCCTCACGATCTTGATGCGTCATGATCGCGACTACGTCGTCATCACGCGCTTGATCAACCAACGACACCAGTCCAGCAAGCTCGCTGTCGTGCACCCGTTGGATCGCCATGCCGGCGTGTGCAGCGCCTTCGGTGATCAGTTCGCTGATCTCGGCGATGCTCCGGCCCCGCAAGTAGTCAACCTTGTGGACGATCTCGACCACATCCGCACCCACTGCGGCGATCTCGCCGAGGCGTACGAACACCTCATTTCCCCGATCACCAGCGGTACCGACGCCCAGCAACAGCCGCCCGTGGGGAGGACGGATGCCGCTCATGATCTCCAGCAGCGCCTCCAGCCCAGCCTCGTTGTGGGCCAGGTCGATCACGACGCTGATCGCTCCGCTCGGGACCGGGAGAGTCCAAATGTTCATCCGGCCAGGGTTGTTCTCGTTCGGATCGAACGATCGCAGCCCGTCGGCTACCTGCTCGACCGAAAAGCCCAGCGCCAACGTTGCCGAGGTGACCGCCAGAACGTTCTCCACGTTGACACGGCTCAGGCCGGCCAAGGTCATTGGGACATCGATGACTTCGACGACCTGCAGTGGGTCGGCACCCGGCGCGAGGACGCACACCCAGCCGCCGAGCAGCGTGGTCATCCGGCCGCCTCCGGAAAGCACCGTACGGCCGCCCGGTGAGTCGGGATCACGCGTGAAGACCCAGATTCGAGCCTTGGTGCCGAGCCGCATAGCCAGTGTCCGAGGGTCGTCGGCGTTCAGCACGCACCAGCCCCCAGGTTTGGTGATCTTGGTGATGACCGCCTTGACCTCGGCAAGCTGATCAAGCGTGTCAATGCCCCCAAGTCCCAAGTGATCGGCGCTGATGTTGGTGACCACCGACACATCGTTGTACGCGACGCCGACGCCGCGACGCAGGATCCCGCCGCGCGCCGTTTCGGTCACCGCCAGCTCAACCCCTGGGTGGCGCAGCACCCGACCGGCGCCACTCGGACCGGAGAAGTCGCCCGCCTCCACGAGCCGCCCGTCGATATAGACACCATCGGTGCTTGACCAACCGACCAGTCTGCCGGCCTGTCGCGCAATATGACCGATCATCCTTGCCGTGGTGGTCTTGCCGTTCGTGCCCGTGATCGCAACGACAGGAATCTGCGGCCTGATCAGCTGCGGAGCCGAACCGAGCGGGGCAGCGGCCAGCGCGGCGCCCTCGACAACGATCATCTCGGCGACAGCCCGCGGGCCCGCAGTAACCCTGTCGAGCACTCGCGCGAGCCCGTACGCCAATCCCTCAGCCCGGCCGGCGTTGCGCCACGGATACGCCACGACAAGCTCGTTCACGGCCTGTCCGGTCCTGGTGCGTACCGCCAGCCTCGTCGCGCCTCCCGCGCTAGCGAGCCGCCGAACGATCTGGGTCACCAGTCGTATCGCAAAACGCTGCCGGAAGACCGATCCGGCGGCTCCGGGGCGCGTATTCCCCAGTCCCAGCTCGACCCCAAGATCACGAGCCACGGCCACCTCCAGGCCAAGCAGTTCGCTGAGATCCAGCGTGACCTTCGCCGCGGGCCGCGGAAAGTACAGGTTAGGCCCATCAAGCAGGCGCAATTCGACCAGCGAGCGGGCTTCGGAGGCGCTGGCCATCAGGCCTGTCAAGCGCCCGTCGAGTGCAGGCCGCCGTCCACGTGGATCATCTCTCCGGTGGTCCGAGGGAAGAAGTCACTGAGCAACGCAACCACTGCCTTCGCAGTGGGAGTGATGTCCTTGGGATCCCAGCCGAGCGGGGCTCGCTGACTCCATACCTCGTTGAAGGAGTCGGCGCCGCTGATCGCTTTCTTGGCCAGGGTTTCCAGCGGGCCCGCGGCAACCAGATTGACCCGAATCCCTTCCGGCCCGAGATAGCGCGCCAGGTAGCGACAGGTGCTTTCCAGTGCCGCTTTGGCCACGCCCATCCAGTCATAGACCGGCCACGACACGGTCGCGTCGAATGTCAGCCCGACCACCGACGCGGGATTGGCGAGCAGGGGCTTGCAGGCCATCGACAACGAGGCCAGCGAATAGGCGGACACCTGCAGAGCGGTGCCGACATCTGACCACGGCGTGCCGAGGAACTTCCCGCCCAGTGCGGTCTCGGGATTGGCGAATGCCAGCGAGTGAACCAGCCCATCAAGATGATCCACGTGCTCGCCAAGCTGTGCGGCGAGCCCGCGGAGGTGATCGTCATTGGTGACGTCGACTTCCAGCAGCAGCGGCACTGGATCAAGTTTCTTGATCACTCGGGCGGTCAGGCTCATGGCCCTGCCGAAGTTGGAGACCACAACGGTTGCCCCCTCCGCCTGAGCGATCTTGGCAACATGGAAGCCAATGGAGGTGTCCAGGGTGACGCCGGCAACAAGGATGCTTTTGCCCTCGAGAATGCCCACGAGTCTTCCTTCCTCCTAATGCCCCATGCCAAGGCCGCCGTCGACCGGGATCAACGCGCCTGTGATGTAGCCGGCTGCGTCGCTGCTGAGGAACTCAACCGCCCCGGCGACATCGTCCGCCGAACCAAGTCGGCCCAACGGAATCTGGTCTGCGTATTTCTTCACCAGGTCTTCACCGAGCTCGGCCGTCATGTCGGTCTCGATGAATCCAGGCGCCACGACATTTGCTGTCACACCGCGCGATCCGAGCTCGCGCGCCAGTGAGCGGGCCATCCCCACGAGGCCGGCCTTGGACGCGGCATAGTTGACCTGTCCGGCCGAGCCAAGATGTCCGACTACCGAGGAGATGAAGACGATGCGCCCAAAGCGCGCCCGGATCATCGGTCGGACGGCCCGCCGCGCTACCCGGAACGCCCCTGTCAAGTTGGTCGCGATCACCTGATCCCAGTCCTCGTCGGACATCCTGAGCAACAAGGTGTCGCGGGTAATCCCGGCGTTCGCGACTACCACCTCGATGTTGCCAAGATTCGATTCCACCTGAGCAAAGGCCGCTTCCACCTGAGCAGGATCGGTGACATCGCACTGCACGCCCAGCACCTCGCTCGGGACCTCTCCGCTGCGGTAGGTGGCTGCCACGCGATGCCCGGCTTGGGCGAATCTGGCCGCAATACGCTGGCCGATTCCCTTGCTGCCGCCCGTCACCAGAACGACCCTGGATGGATTCACGGGGTCACGCTACCGAGTAATCCAGCTCGTCTGCGAGCAGGCGTAGGCTGACGTGGTGACCGATCGCGAGATGGCGCACACCCCGACCATGGCGGACACGGGTCACCGTGGCTCAGGCACCCTGATCACTGACGCGCGGATGAGCACCAGCGAGGAAATGTCGTCGCGGATTCGCCGATACACGATCACGATGGCCTTCCGCGCCGCCTGCTTCATCAGCATGGTCTTCGTCGAAGGCGTCTTTCGTTGGGTGTTGTTCGCTTGCGCGGTGGTGTTGCCGTTCATCGCCGTGATCGCAGCGAACCAGGTCGACCAGCATTTCCGCGAGGGCAAGAAGAGAGCTCCGAACGCGATGATGAGTGGCGGACCGGAGCTCACCGCCGGTCAGGATGCGGAGCAGAGCGGCGAGTTGATCGACGAGGAGGACGACGGGCCACAGCGACCGCATGAACGCGTCGCCTAGCGGTATCGACCCGCTGCCGGCAGAGCCTGATGGTCTGATATGTGCCGCCCGAGGCTGCCGGAAGCGTGCCTCGTACGACCTGCAGTGGAACAACCCGAAGATCCACACCCCGGACCGGCGCAAGCACTGGCTCGCCTGCGATGATCATCGCGAGTCACTGTCGCAGTTCCTCTCCGCCCGCGGATTCCTGAAAGAGGTGCTGGCTCTCTAGTGCCCTGAAGGGCACTAGCCGCCGATCGCCGACATGGGCCGGTCGGGTTGCAGGAAGCTCGGGTCGTTGATGCCGTGGCCAGGCTGCTTTCCCCGTACGGCCGCCACCCAGAGCGCAGCAAGCTCTGCGTCGCTCGCGCCGTTGCGTAGCGGCGTACGCAGATCGGACTCCGTACGGGCGAACAAGCAGTTCCTGATCTGGCCGTCGGCGGTAAGCCGGACTCTGTCACACGCGCCGCAGAACGGTTTCGAGACTGCCGCGATAATGCCGACCGAGTAGCCCGTGCCGACCACCCTGAACAGCTCTGCAGGTGCGCTGCCACGGGTCAACGCATCCTCTGGATCTTCGATCAGCCGGACATGCTGGCTGAGGCGTTCCGTGATCTCGGCTGCAGTGATCATGTCGGCGCGTTGCCAACCGTGCTGTGGATCCAGCGGCATCTGCTCGATGAACCGGAGCTGGACCTGCTCGGCCATAGCCCAGCGCAGCAGCTCGAAAGCTTCATGATCATTGATACCGCGCATCAGCACGGTGTTGATCTTGACGGGGTGAAGGCCGGCCTGCCGCGCAGCGGCGATTCCGGCGAGCACGTCGGGCAGTCGCCGCCGGCGGCTGAGCCGGATGAACGTATCCGGATCAAGGGTGTCCAGCGAGATGTTGATCCTGCGCAGCCCTGCTGTGGACAGCTTCGCTGCGCGCGCGGCCAGTCCGATCGCGTTCGTCGTCAGCGCGATCTCCGGCGCTGGGGTGAGGGCCGCAATATCAGCAATCAGCAGCTCGAGGTTCTTGCGCAACAGCGGTTCCCCGCCGGTGAGCCGTACGGTCGTGATGCCCAAGCGCTCGACGCCAATGGTGATCAAACGCACAATCTCGTCATCGGTCAGCACCTCGGCGCCCGGCAGCCAGTCCAATCCCTCGGCTGGCATGCAATAGGCGCAGCGAAGATTGCACCGGTCCGTAAGTGACACCCGCAGATCCGTGGCTATCCGACCATAGCCATCCGCAAGTGCCTGTTGAACACGCTGTACTGGTTCCGCGGGCGCGGAATCGGCATTGCGCAGCCGGGGGAAAGGAATCAGCGTCGTCATTCCTGGAGTCTAATTTGGCCGTTCGTCGACCACTGGATCCGCTCGGCATGGGTGTAGACATTCATGGACTCGTCGCGGATGAAGCCAACCAGGGTCAGCCCAGCCTCCTCAGCTAATTCGACGGCCAATGAGCTGGGCGCTGAGACGGCAGCGAGCACCGGAATGCCAGCCAGCACAGCTTTTTGGGTGAGTTCAAAAGACGCCCGTCCGGATACCGTCAAGATCATTTGGCGGAGCGGCAGCAGCTGCTCCCGGATGGCCCAGCCAATGACCTTGTCCACAGCATTGTGGCGACCGACATCCTCGCGAACGCAGGTCATCTCCGAGTCGAGCCCGAGCAGCCCCGCCGCATGCAGTCCACCGGTCTGATCAAACGCCCACTGCTGCTGTCGTAGTCGCGCCGGTGCCGAGAGAATCAGCGCAGCCGGTACATCTGGCCCGGCGCTCATCGGGTACGGCGATTCGCGCAAAACCTCCTCGATCGTGGTGGTGCCGCAGATCCCGCATGCGCTCGTCGTGAGGACATTGCGCCGTGCCGCCGGTGCTGGCGGGTGGGCGGACGAGGCCAGAGTGACGTCCAGCACGTTGTAAGTGTTGACACCATCAGGGCCGGATCCGGCGCAATAGCGTGCGAGCGCGATGTCTGACCGCTCGG
>DASVEX010000087.1:0-7882 GCA_036380335.1 Propionibacteriaceae bacterium
CTGGGCTCCTACTCTCTCGCGCTCCACGATGGTGGAGCGCGAGAGTTTCCGTCCTCACCCGCGGAGGGTGATGCGGCCCGTGTTATGAAGCGGCCCAGACTTTCGACGTCTGGTCTGAGGGGGCGCTTCGCGGGGTGGTGAGGGTGGCTGAGCATGTCCAGCTGCCCATTTGACCCGCCGTTGAGTTCGGCTACTCCGCCGCGCCGGATCGCCCCAGCTATGTACGGAACGGCTCATGCCCGGGCTGAAGCAGCGCCTGAAGCGCCAAAATGATCCCCCCGAGCAACAGGCCGTAGGCGATTGGGAGCACCAGCGCCCAACCGGTCACCCCGGCTCGCCGCCCTCCCACGCCGCCCCATACGCCGAGCGAGAGCACACCGGTCAGGACGATCACCTGGATGATCCGTGTGTACGAGACACCAGCGATGGCCAGCACCACCAAGATGGCCAGCGGTGGGACCGCGATCAGCAGGAATCGGCACTCTTCGACGAAAACGGCCCGGCGTTCACCCCTGGTCAGCGGACGACCCAAAGCAACGCGCGTTCCGAGCGCCGCACCGAAGACATGGCTCAGAAAGATGGCCAAAATCGGCCCCAGCATGACGGCCACGACGCCCCCGAAGCGCAACTGCTCCCAACCGTCGTACACGATCAGCACAGCCATCAGGGTGATCGTCGTGTAGATCACTCGGTCCACACGGATCTTCAGCCGCCCTACCCGCGTCTGTGGTCCAACCGACATTACTCGACTCTACGGTCGGGGACGCGTAGCCATCATGCTGGCACCGACCCGCGAGCCGAGACCGGGTCGGTTACCAGGCTGCTCATCCGCCTTACCCCTCTCGATCCCAAACGATCATGACGTGGTCAGCCTACGGAGTCACGACATTGCCGGTGGGGTTCGATGAGGTGCGAGAAGCCGATGCCGATCCAGCTGGACGTCATTCTTCGACGCCTCGCCCGCTAAACCCTGGCAATCGGGTGTCCACATCCCTCACAACCCGCCGGCAGGTGCGCTTCCGTTAGCTCCCCGGGCAGCTCTGGGTCAGCGTCGAGGAGAGCGCCTTCGTCGCGGTGGCGACCTGCTTCATCGCCGAGGCGATGGACGGCGCCTTCTGTTTAAAGTTGTCGGCGGTCAGACCGCTTGCCGCCGTCTGCAGGGCCGCGAATGCCGTCTTCACCTGCTCCACGTCAGGCTGAAGGACCGGCGACGCCGAGGCTTGCGCTTTGTCCAGGTTGGTCTTGACGTTGGCGATCGCGGTTTTCAGCGTCGTAACACCGTCCTGCGCAGGCCTCACCTTCGTGAGGTCCTCGAGCGACGACTTCAGTGCCGCGACGTCCTCACAGCCCGCGGTCGTCGGCGTAGCGGTCGTTGCGGGTGCGGCGGTAGTCGCAGGTGCGGCGGTCGTCGCGGGTGGACTTGTCTGGCTAGATGTGGAGCTCGTGCCGCAACTCCCCAGGACGCAGAGCAGGGCAATGGCCGCAACCGCAGCGGTTGCGGATCGACTGGCACAGCGGAGTCGCATCTGGGTCTTCTCCTAACATCACCAATGTGTCGCATCCGCTGATGGGAGCTCACGATTAGTTATAGCTCACGATTAGCTACTTCGACCTGAATACGCTCCGGCGGCCGACAAACCAAGGTTGGTAGCCCGGCGCAGCCCTTTGCGCCGGAGCGGCTCAGCGGCGACGGTCTCTGCGGTCGTCTCGCCGGTCTCCCCGGTCGTCTCGCCGGTCTTCACGGCGGTCCGAGCGGCGGTGGACGCCATGCGCTACCACCGCGACAGTGCCGACGGTGGCAGCTGTCCGAGCCACAGGTCTGGGCCCAATCACTCCGGCGCGGCCCATACGTCGTGCTGCTAAGGGCATGTCAGGCTTCTCCTTCTGCGGCGACCAGCTGCTCGCCGTCCTCATTGACTGCTTCTCCTTGCTCGTCAGCTTCTTGCTCGTCAGCTTCGATGGCGGCGAGCAGCGCCTGAATAGGAATACGGCCACTGGCCACCAGCTGACCGCCCGAACGACGCACCGCCGAAGCAAACGGCGCAGCCCAGCTGTTCTCCCACACCAGCACCGCCGCCGAACTGTGTCCCAAGGTTGTCCGTCAACGACCACTTACGCGCGAGCATCCGCAAATCGTCGTTGTGGCCACCTTTGCCGGCTTCACTTAATCAGCGGGTTGGAGGTTCGATTCCCTCGCGGCGCACTAAATTCCCTTAGCAAAGGCATCTCGGACAATCTGCGACATCCGCTCGGTCGGGTGCTTCACACGATTTCACTCGGGATAACACGGAGTCTTTGCATCATTGGGCTGACGACGGCCACGATGTCCCCATGACGTGCACGGATCTGCCAATTCCGGGCGTCGAGCGTGTCGCTGCGCTTGTCACACCTGTCGATGGTCGGATGATCACGTTCACCTTTGAGAAACCACGCCATGAACGTGTTGAGATCGCGGGATGACATGTTGGATGCAGCTGGAATCATCGGCCTCGGCAGCCCTGGCGACGACCGACTGTTACCTCTTGAGCATGCGGAACGGCTGAGAACCTCAGCGCCTAAGCTCGCCGCACTTCTGACCGGAACCGGCCCCGTGGAGCTGGCGCAGCAGTATGCCGAAGCAGACATCGAAGCGCTTACTGCGGAGCGAACGTTCAAGCGATGGGTGATCCGGGCCAACTGGGCCGTCCTCGCTACGGCGACGGTGAGCGCCCTATTGATGGCTGTGGCACTACTTTCAGACAGCTTGGGGGGATGGACGCAAGCAGCACTCATCGCACTTGCACTTATCGGTGTCACGACCGGCGGCATCGCAACGATGTCCCTATTTCGGGTGAAGCAGGGTCGGCTCCTCGAGGACTGGATGACGGCCCGCGCACGTGCAGAGACCAAGCGGTTGTCCTACTTCAGCCACATCGTGAACTCCTCAGTGGAGCCGCTCGATCTCCAGCTCGAGCAGCTGAAGTTGGAGTATTTCCGGCGCTATCAGCTGGATCTTCAGCTCGCCTACTACAAAAGCCGAAGGTCGGGACACCGCAACTCGGCCGAACGGACCCTCGACTTATCGGCCGGAGCCGTCATGGTGGCGGCAATTGCCTCAGGCGCAGCCGGAGTACTTGGCGCGTTGAGCAGCGAGTGGGCGGCGCTCGGCTCGCTTGCGGTGTTCGGCGCGGCGCTTCAAGCCTTCGCCCGCCGCTCGTGAATCCCTGCACCAAGACCGCAGGAACGCTGAGCGCTATGAGCACAGCGCTCAAGCACTGCAGGGCTTACGCGAGCGCCTCGACGACGTGCGAGGAGGCATCGCCGCCGGATCAACGTCGGTGCTCGGTGAGTACGTCACCGCGGTGCAGGACCAGCTATCGCTCGAACATCGACAATGGTTGGAGGCAGCCGAGAATATGCAGGCAGCCGTTGCGCGGCTGGAAAAAGCTCTCACCAGCGGTGTCACGCAAAGGGACGCCGCCTCCAGCGAAGAAAGTGCCGACAACAAAGACTGAAGCCCGTCCCCCGATACCGCTCCGAGCGACGAAGGAGCTGAATACTGCAGGCTGTCTGTCACAGTGCAATGGGTCAGAGTGCAAATGGTTATTGTTTGCTCAGCCATGCGGCGTAAGCGCTTGGCTTATCGGTGAGAACTTTGTTGGCGCCCACGGACCGCGTCTTCGCCCATGCCTGCTCCTCGTTCACGGTCCAGACGACGACAATGAGTCCAGCCTTTTTCAGCTCGGTGATGTAGTCCTTTGTCGCAATGTCGTAGTTAACCGCGACGGCCCACAACCCCTCGTCAGCCAGACTGCTTGCCGGAACCTTCTCGCTAATGAAGAGCATCCGAGGGAGATCGGGTGCCGACTTTTTAATCTTCGCGAGTCTGCCCAGCTCAGCCGAGGTGACAACGGTGCGGTCACTCAAGCCATTGCGGCGAATAACGTCGATGAACTCCCGGTTTTGCGCAGGGTTCTGGTCAACCTTGACCTCCACATAGATCCACGATTTGTACGCAGCCAAGCCCTCCATCAGATTTGCGTAGGTCGTCGGCGGATAGGATTTTCCATTTTTTGTGAAGGAGCGGCAGTGCTTAGTGAGCTCCTTCCATGTCGTCTGGGACACCCGGTAAGGCTGGTCGCACCGTAAGCCCTGGGTTGCCGCCTCGTCATGGATGATCACGGCATGGTTGTCGCTGGTCCAGCGCACGTCGGTCTCGACCGCAAAGCCGTCATCGGCTGCCGAGGTGAGGGACTCAAACGTCTGCAACGGATATTTCTCGTCACCACCCCGGTGGGCGAGAATGTTCGAACCGGTTGGGTTCACAGCTGCAGAGGTTTGCGACGAACTGCCAGACGGAGCAGAGCTAACCGACGGCGGACTTGAGGCCGCCGCAGGGAGGCTTTGGTCATCCGTCGCGTTGGGTTGGCCAGGATTGCGCAGGAAATACCACCCACCGAAACCAATCGCCAACAGCAGAACAAGCGACATAACGCCGACCCCCAGCATGAGCGCTCGTCTTCGGGCTCCCGCTCGATCGCTACGAGGTATGGCAGGCGCGGAGGGTGGCAGATCGATCGTTGCAGCCGCCACCGGGGATTCGACCGAAGGTACAGCAGGCGGTACCGCGGCAGGCTGCACACCTTGGCCGTCCCCGGACATCTGTGGCACGGCTGGCTCGGTGCCGGCGGCCTTCAACGTCTCGTTGAGCACCCTCAAAAGTCGATGAGTGTCAAAGCTGACAGGGTTATCTCAACTGCCTGTCGACGGGTCAGGGACGCCAGTCCCGCCGGCAATTCCTCAGCCGTGGGCATCTTGGCGTGGTCGACCAGAATCGGAATGACTCGAACGTCGTCTCGACTCAAGGCGGTCTCAACCTCGAGCCGTACGAAGTCGGCTGGGTCATCAATGCGTCTAGCTCCCTTGGCATCGGTGACCGTCAGCCACTGGGGCCCGATCAGGGCCAGGAGCACCTGGCATGATCCCACTGCCGACTGGATTCGTTCCACGAAGTCGTCGCCAGGCTCGATGTCGTCGACATCTTTGAAGATCCGGTCAGCTCCCAGCTCAGCGGCCAGCACGTCGTGGAGCTGTCGCGCCGGCCACGCCGTCTCCTGCCGTCGATAGCTGATGAAAACCCGCCCCGACTCGCCTTTGTCCACACTGCCCACTTCCACTCACCCGCACGCCTGGAGTAAGCCTAAGAGCCAGATCGCCAACGTTGGCAACCGGAATCACGCCGCGGATGGGTGTGTGGGCATGACGCAGACCACTGCAGTAGGTGTTTCCCGTTGGAGCTGGCAGTGGCTAAGCAGCCGGAGCATCGTCGTCGACCGCAGTCAGTGCTGCTGGGCCAGATGCTCCAGTCATGCTCCAAGCGCCCAGAACGGCGGTCGGAGTTCCCTCCAAGACGATGCCCTCCTGCTTGAAGGCGTGGGCCAACTGAGCCGGTTCGGTCAGGTTTGAGGTCGACACATTGAGTTCCAACAGTCTGACGCCCAACGTCGCTGCTCGTTGCTGCAGGGACTCGTCGTCCAGCACGCGAGCCGATATGTCATCGTCGCTAAGGGTGGTCTGCATGACGAGCCGCCGAACCGCCGCGGCACAGCTGTTGACCAGCAAACCCTTGTAGTCGGCGACACCAACCAGAGCCTTCTCCAGGTCAACGACTTTGAAATTGATCTGAGAGGCAAATTCACGGAGGGGTTTCAGCCGGATCAGCGGCGGGAGCATCTGGAATTGCTCGGTAATTGACTCGATCATGACGTTGTGCACGAAGGGGACGCCGATGACTAACCCAGGACCGACAACTTTGGCCTCACCACGGGCGTGGATCGTATAGCCCAGCCGGTCATAAACATCCCGGCGGTAATGGACGACTCTGTTGAAGCGTGTCCTTAATGCCCTGCTGCCCGACGGCACTTTGTGCATGCCTTTGAATGCGAAAAGTACGACGAGGGCGATGAGCGTGACAGCTCGCAAGAGCGTCGCCCACCACGGATCGTTGTCTCGAAACCACAGGTACTCGAGTACACCATTCACGGGCATGATGACGACTCCTGCTCGTGGGCGGCACCACTACTTGGATAGGTAGTGAACCATTGGCAAGAGTGTACGTTGAACCCGTTCGATTGTCTCTAGTGCAAGATCTGCTGGGCTTCGGCCGCTGCGATCACGGCAGTACCGCAGCCCGAGCCGTACGGGACTGCACGCGCTCGGCCCACCCTGGCCAGCGACGACGACACAGCCGAGCTTTACTGCTGCTGCTCCGTCGGACGCACCAGAACCTCGTTGATCGCCACGTGTCGAGGTCGAGACACGATGTAGCCGATGACATCGGCAATGTCGGTCGCCTCCATTCGCTGCGTGCCGGCGAAACGCTGAGACATCTGGTCCCGGATCTCAGGTCGATTGTGGGATACCAGCTCGGTCGTCACAGCGCCTGGCTCGACCAGGGAAACGCGTACGTGACGTCCGGTGACCTCTTGGCGGAGCGACTCGCTGAACGCACCGACGGCGTGCTTGGTTGCGTTGTAGACGCCACTGCCTAGGCGAGGGACGCGGCCTGCGACTGAGGAAACGTTCACCAGATCGGTGACACCACGTGGCTCACCCTCCGCGGCCTTCAAGAGGTGGGGCAGCGCGGCCTTGGAGCAATAGAGCAACCCGAGCAGGTTGACGTGCACCATCCGCTCCCACTCCTCCACCGGAGCGTTCTCGATCGGCCCAAGCAGCATCACGCCGGCATTGTTGATCACCGTGTCGAGCCGGCCAAATTCGGCCACTACGCGATCCACCGCGTCGTACGCCTCGTCGCGGTTCGCGACGTCGGCCTGGATCGGGAGGACTGATGCACCGTCGGACTGGAGTTTGGCGGCCAACTCGTCGAGGCGATCGAGCCTTCGCGCCGCAAGTGCTACGGCGGCGCCGTGCTGGGCGAGAATTTCTGCGGTCGCTTCACCGATGCCACTGGATGCGCCGGTGACCAGAGCTACGGTGCCTTCGAGAGGAGTCGTCACGGCTCCACCCTAGTGTTGCCACCTCGTACCGGCTGCTGCGGACCTCAGGCCGGCCAGGCCGCCTCAGTCACTGCGCGACGCCGGATGGTCACAGTCAGCTCAACCGGTCCGGTCGGCCGACGATAGAGCTCGTAGGTCCCCTCGACCAGCTCAGGAAAGACCAGCGAGTGGATGATGCCGAGCGGTGTCGGGCGGGCCACGACGGCCACATGCGGAAGGTGTGTCGCATGATCATGTAGATGCTCGTGATGATGTTCTTGATCGTGATCATGAAGATGGTGATGATCAGGAGAATGAAGATGATCACCAGTGTGGCTTGCGGTGGGGCCTTCGGTTGCAGAGTCGATGCGATTGATCTCAACCTCGACACCCTCCAGCTCCGCGGGCATCGTGACAACCAGGGCGCCAACCTCTCCGCCGATGTCGAGTACGACCGAGCCCTGGCCGGCATGTGGATTCTCCACGGTCATCTGGACAACTCCTTTCCATCCATGCCCCATGGACTGCGGAACGTGAACTGCCCCGAGCACCCGCTGGGTGGCTCGGAGCATTCGCGAGGGGCATTAGGCCTTGGGAGTCCCCGGCAGAGTCTGGTGGGCACCACGCCAGCCGGAATGCCGGTCAGCAAGATCGCTAACAGATCGGCGCGCGGCTTCGTGTAAGTCGAGAGACAGATCTGGCGCAATCGCTGCTGTGCGATTGCGCCAGATCTGTTCAGTAGTTGTGGTTGTGCTACTTGACGCCACCTGCGGTGAGGCCGGCGACGATGCGGCGCTGGAAGACGAGCACCGCAAGCAGCAGCGGAACGGTCACGACCACACCGGCCGCCATGATGGTGCCGTACGGCGTGTCAAAGCCGCTCGTACCAGTGAATTTGCTTATCG
>DASVEX010000088.1:0-5537 GCA_036380335.1 Propionibacteriaceae bacterium
ACGCGGACGTTGCACCAGCGCGATCCCGGTCAAGATCAACGCGCCGCCCACCAGTTGCATGGGACCGGGTCGCTGCCCGAGCAGCACGAACGCGAAGATCACTGCGAAGATCACCTCGATCAGCGAGACGAACGAGGCTGCCGAGCTGCCGAGCCGCCGGACCGCGACAATGCCAGTCGGGTACGCGAGCACAGCACTAATCAAGATCAATAGCACTGCAGGTAGCCACCAGCCGACGGCCTGGCCAGCCATGGTCGTCATGCCGGCGTGAGCAGTCAGCGGAATGATGCCGGCGCCCGCAGCAGCCAGCAAGAGAGCCGCTCCGATGCCCGTTCCAGCAGTCGTCAACAGCAGCGGGTTCACGGGCGCCTCGGCTCCGTTGTCTTCGCTCAGCAGGAAGTAGGCACACAGACACAGGGCCGCCGCTAAACCCCAAGCGACGCCGACTGGGTTGAGCGTCAGCCCGCCACGAAGATCCAGTACAAACGCAAGGCCCACGATCGACAGACCGGCACCAGCCAACACTGGGACCGCCGGACGGCGATGGGTGCGAGCCCAATGCCAGCCGATCAGCAGCACCGGCGCCAGGTACTCCAGCAGCAAAGCGATGCCAACCGACAGGTACTGCACGGCGCTGAAGTAGCAAAGCTGGGCCAGAGCAATGGCGATCGCTCCGTACGCCAAAATGCGCGCTCCCTGCCTGCCGGTCGGGAGTCCAATCCGACGAAGCAGGAACAGACAGGGGATCAGCAGCACCAGGAACGCCCCTCCGACCCGGGTCACTACCACGGCCGCGGGCGACCAGCCCATATCGAGCAGCGAGCGGGCGAGCGAGCCGGAGAGTCCGAAGGACATCGCAGACGTGAGCGCTAGCGCTAATCCACCGACGTAGCTCCTATCGGCGATCGCTCGGGTTGCTTCTTGCGTGGTGCTGGTCACGTCTAACCTCCCTTACGACCCGTCTCTAAGATGTAATATGCAAAATTAATTACACTTATTACACTAGTGCATAATGATGTCAGGAGTCAAGATGCTTTTTAGTCATGACACGGAAGTTTCCCTCGCGGAAGCCGCGGCCCTGGTCAATACCGTTGGCCTCGACGGAGACACGCTGGTGACGCTTGCTGACCTGGACGACTTCCTGGCCCACCACCCCTCCTCAGGGGTCATTCGCCGGGCGCAAGACGAGCTCGAATCCGTACGCGCTCTGCGGCCGCGACTGCGCAAATTCTGGACAGTCAAGGATCGTGACGAGGTAGCGATGCTCGCCAATGAGATCCTGGCCGAAGCCGACGCCCGGCCCTATTTGTCCCGCCACGACGAGTGGGACTGGCACCTGCACGTGACACGCCCAGAAGCGCCACTCGCCGATCGGATCGGGGCCGAGGCAGCAATGGCCTTTCTTGATCTGATCAGATCTGATGCACTGGGCAGGCTGCGGATCTGCGCAGCGCAGGACTGCGAAGATGTGTTGATCGACCTATCGAAGAACTCCTCGAAGCGCTACTGCGACACGGGAAACTGCGGCAACCGGACCAACGTCGCGGCGTACCGGGCGCGCAAGCGCCAGGAGAGCGCATGAAGGCGGCACTATGACTGGCAGCACGCTTCGCCAACTGCAGGAGCACGCGGATGGGCAATAGGGAGGCTCGACGCTCGAACGCGAGCGACGAAGGAGGCGAATCTGGCGGGCTGACTGTCAGAGTGCCATTGGGACTGGGCCCCTCGCACCGCGCAGCTGTGCCGCCGTTCGCTGTGATGAGCATCCTGAACCGTGTCGCCGCATTGCGCGCCCAAGGCCGGGAGATCATTTCCCTTTGTGCCGGTGAGCCTTCTCAGGGAGCGCCATCCGAGGTACGGCGCCGCGCCGCCGAACTGATGGTGGATCACACGCCGCTGGGGTACAGCGAGACTTTCGGGATCAAGCCCTTGCGACGCGAGATCGCTGCGCACTATCGGCGCTGGTATGCCCTAGACATCGATGAAGATCACATTGCCTTGACTACCGGTTCCTCTGGCGCCTTCCTGCTCGGTTTTCTGGCGGCTTTTGATCATGGTGATCGGGTAGCACTAACCCGGCCGGGCTATCCGGCGTACCGAAACATCCTTGCCTCATTGGGATGTCAGGTGGTCGAGCTGCCGTGCGGTCCGGCGCAACGGTTCCAGCCGTCAGTCGAGATGCTTGAGCAGGCGTACGCGGCCGCGCCGTTGGCGGGTCTGGTGGTCGCTTCTCCTGCCAATCCGACCGGGACCATGATCGCGCCTGATCATCTTGCGGAGCTCGCCCGGTGGTGTCGTGATCATGAAGTCCGGCTGGTCAGCGACGAGATCTATCACGGCGTCACCGATCACACAGTCGCAGCAAGCTGCGCCTGGGAGCATGATCGGGAGGCCATCGTGATCTCCTCTTTCTCCAAATATTGGGGAATGACAGGTTGGCGGCTGGGTTGGAGCCTGGTGCCAACTGATCTGACGGCGGCGTTCGACGCCATTGCCGGCAACTACGCCCTGTGCCCCCCGGTGCCGGCGCAATATGCAGCGATCGCCGCCTTCACTGAAGAGTCCTACCGAGAGGCTGATGCTGCGGTCGCAGCTTTCGGCGACGCCAGAGCCATTGTGTTGGATGCGATCGATGATCTTGGTTGGACCGGCGTGGCCCCGGCCGATGGCGCGTTCTATGTCTACGCCGGGATTGCCGGCCAGCTAGGTCCATACCCCGACTCCGAAGCGTGGTGTGAGGCGCTGCTCGAGCAGCATGGTGTCGCGCTCACCCCGGGCACAGATTTCGATCGACGAGATGGCGGCTCCGCTGTGCGCCTCTCCCTGGCCGCGGGCCCCGAAGCGGTGGCGACTGCCATCATTCGCATCTTGCGCTTCCAGCAATCGCTTAAGAGTTGAGACTGCGTCCTGAGCCGTCGAGTGCGCCGCTGCCGTCACTTCGGCAGGCTCAGCGCGTAAAGGTGCAAAGAGGTAGGACATACAAGTGGTTTTCTCGCCTCCTGAACTGAGGCGGTACGTTGGGGTGCGCGGCGGGCCGGTGCCACCCACAAGGAGGCAGCGAGCCTGTCGAATCTGCTCGCAACACGCGGCGAGCTGGAGCCACAAACGCTCGGGGGGCCCCGGGGGGTCGTCCCCCGGCTCAGCAGAGCCCCGGAGGGTGGCGACACCACCCAGAGCGGCGATCCCGCACCGGGACCGATGTGATGCGGAACCACGCATCTGGTGACGAGAGGATGCACCAATGAGCGACGCCAGCGGTGCGAGCGGAGATGTCGAGCTGGTCCAGCTGCTTACCCCCGAAGGTGAGCGGCTGGAACACGCCGAGTACTCCTTCAGCGGCGACGACAATCAGATCAAGGGCTTCTACCGCGACATGGTGATGACCCGCCGGATCGACACAGAGGCCACCGCCCTACAGCGCCAAGGTGAACTCGGGCTATGGGCGTCCTCCCTCGGCCAGGAGGCGGCACAGGTCGGTTCGGGACGGGCACTCGGCAAGCACGATTTCGTCTTTCCCACCTATCGAGAGCATGGCGTGGCCTGGTGCCTCGGCGTCGATCCGGTGCAGCTGCTCGGCCTGTTCCGTGGAGTTGATCTTGGCGGCTGGGACTCGCTGAAGAGCCGATTCCACTTGTACACGATCGTGATCGGCGCGCAGACCCTGCATGCTACGGGTTATGCAATGGCGGTGGAACGCGACGGTCTGGTCGGCACCGGCGACCCTGAAAGGGACATGGCGGTGATCGGATACTTCGGCGACGGCGCCAGCAGCGAGGGCGATGTCAACGAGGCCTTCATCTTCGCCAGCTCTTACAACGCCCCTATCGTCTTCTTCTGCCAGAACAATCAGTGGGCGATCTCGGAACCGATCGAGCGCCAGTCGCGCATTCCCCTGTATCGCAGGGCTTCTGGCTTCGGTTTCCCCGGGGTACGGGTTGATGGCAACGACGTCCTTGCGGTCCATGCGGCGACCACGGCGGCTCTTGATCGGGCGCGTACCGGCAACGGACCGTCCCTGATCGAGGCCTACACGTATCGGATGGGCGCGCACACCACCTCAGACGATCCCAGCAAGTATCGACTTGCCGACGAGCTTGAGCACTGGCGGCTGAAGGATCCGATTGAGCGGGTCAAGGCTTACTTGACCCGGAGCGGCAGTGGAGACGATGCCTTCTTCGCCGATGTGGAGGCCGAGGCGTCCGATCATGCTGCTGATCTTCGACAGCGCTGCCTGGCTCTCCCGGACCCCCGGCTGCTTGATCTTTTTGATCATGTGTACGCCGAGCAGACCCCGTATCTGGTTGCGCAGAAGGCCGAGCATGCCGACTACAGGGCGACCTTCGAGGACGTGCAGCCCGAACCGGGAGAAGGGCTTGGACAGGCTCAGCCCGCGGCGACGGGACCAGCTCAGCTGGCGTCGTGGGGAGGTGTGCACTGATGACCATGCTAACCATCGCGAAGGCGCTCAATGCGGGTCTGCGACGGGCCTTAGAGGCCGATCCCAAGGTCGTGATCGCTGGCCAGGACGTGGGCAAGCTTGGCGGTGTCTTCCGGGTCACCGAGGGATTGCAGAAGGACTTTGGCGAGCATCGGGTGATCGATTCGCCGCTTGCGGAATCGGGCATTGTCGGCACCGCGCTAGGGATGGCGCTGCGCGGCTATCGCCCGGTGTGTGAGATCCAGTTCGATGGATTCGTTTTTCCGGCCTTCGACCAGATCGTGACTCAGACCGCCAAGATGCATAACCGATCAGCCGGGAGGCTCCTTGTCCCGCTGGTGATTCGGATTCCCTATGGCGGAGGCATCGGTGCCGTCGAGCATCACAGCGAGTCACCGGAGGCATACTTCTGCCATACGCCCGGGCTCAAGGTCGTGACCTGCTCGAATCCGGTCGACGCATACTGGATGATCCAGCAAGCGATCGCCTCCGACGACCCGATCATTTTCCTGGAACCCAAGCGCCGCTATCACGAGCGAGCCGAGGTCGACGAGGCCGTCGCACCGCCGCCATTGCATTCCGCGCGAGTCCTACGACCCGGCCGCGATGTCACGCTTCTCGCGTACGGGCCGATGGTCAAGACCTGCCTGGACGCTGCCGAGGCCGCCGCTGATGAGGGTCATGATCTTGAAGTGATCGATCTCCGGACGCTCTCGCCGATGGACATGGCTGTCGTGAACGAGTCGGTGCAGAAGACCGGTCGGGTGATCACCGTGCACGAAGCTCAGCTCAGTCTCGGGCTAGGTGCCGAACTCGCTGCCCGGATCAGCGAGCAGTGCTTCTACTCATTGGAAGCGCCGGTGCTAAGGGTTGCCGGCTTCGACATGCCCTATCCACCGGCACGTGTCGAGGATGAGTACCTTCCTGATCTTGATCGGGTGCTCGATATGGTCGATCGCTCACTGGCCTACTAAGGGGGAGGCTCGGATGGGGTTGCAGACGTTTCGGCTGCCGGACCCAGGCGAAGGGCTGGTCGAGGCAGACATTGTCACCTGGCGCGTTGCGGTAGGCGATGAGATCAAGATCAACGACATTCTCG
>DASVEX010000089.1:0-8379 GCA_036380335.1 Propionibacteriaceae bacterium
CTGCGTACGCGGCTACATCGTCGATGATCATTTCGGCGGAGCGGCCGGTCTCGCCGCCGCGCGGCAGGCCTTGGCGGTACGGGGCATGGGACTGATCTTGGATTTCGTACCCAATCACGTGGCACCTGATCATCCATGGACGAGTGCCAAGCCAGATGTGTTCGTCTCAGGTACCGCCGCGGATCTTGGGCGAGACCCGGCGTCGTTCGTCGAAATCGGCGATCGAGTCCTGGCGAATGGCCGCGATCCGTACTTTCCCGCTTGGCCTGACGTCGTTCAGCTCAACGCCTTTGCTCCCGCGCTGCGCAGCGCGGTAATCGAGACGTTGATCGAGATCGCCGGTCAGTGCGACGGAGTCCGCTGCGACATGGCCATGTTGGTCATGAACGATGTCTTCGTACGCACCTGGGGCGATCGTGTCGGACCAGCTCCCAGCACTGACTATTGGCCGACCGTGATCCCCGCCGTCCGGGAGGCGCACCCAAGCTTCTTGTTTCTGGCCGAGGCTTACTGGGACCTGGAGTGGTCACTGCAGCAGCAGGGCTTCGATTACTGCTACGACAAGCGACTGTACGACCGCATCCTGCACGGTCCTGCTGAGGAGGTACGGCTACACCTGCTGGCCGACGACGATTATCAGCACCGCCTTCTACGGTTCGTGGAGAACCACGATGAACCACGGGCCGTATCTGCATTCGGTGCGGGCCGATCGCAGGTTGCGGCCGTTGCGGCGTTGACCCAGACGGGTGCGCGGCTGGTCCACAACGGTCAACTCGAGGGATCGACCGTTCACCTACCGGTGTTCCTCGGCCGATACCCCGACGAGCCGACTGATTCGGCCCTTCTCGGCTTCTATCACTCACTGCTGCAAGCCTTGGCCGACCCAACATTTCGGGACGGGCGCTGGCAACTGTGCGACCGATCCGGCTGGCCTGGAGACAACAGATACCTCAATCTTGTCGCCTGGTGCTGGGAAGGCGGTACGCGCTGGCTGATCGTGATCAATCTCAGCGATGGCGGAGCGGCGGGCCTGGTTCGAACGCCGTGGGCTGAGCTGCGGGGACGCCAGTGGCAACTCACCGATCCGACTCGGCACATCGCTTTCCAACGCTCCGGCGACGATCTCGTGAACGGGCTGTTCGTCGAGCTTGATGCCTGGCAGTGGCATATGTTCCGCATCGATCCGCTGCACGTTTGACCTGTCGCGAAAGGGCCCTCGACGGTTGATGGCCGCTTTGTTACAGATGTAACTTGACGGTTGTGACAGACATTGCTGAGATCGAGGTTCGCCCGTGGATTGTGATGCTGGCTCGTCTGCCAGCCGAGCCAGCGCGTCACCGGATGGCGGTGTGGCGCGAACTGCGACGTTCGGGCGCGATTTCCCTAGGGCAGGCAGTGTGGGCCATCCCAGACCTGCCCGCCGTGCGGCCCTTGCTGGAACGTCTCGCCCAACTGGTCGAGGCCGCCCGCGGCACCTTGCTGCTTCTGGCAGCCAAGGGGTTCGCGGACGGTGATGTCGCCCGCCTTGAGCAGTTGTACTCCGCCGCACGCGAAGAGGAGTGGGCCGAGTTCGACGCCGACTGTGGCAAATACCTTTCCGAGCTGGACAAAGAGGAGCGGCTCGCCAAGTACACGCTCGCCGAGCTAGAGGAGGAGGAGCAGAGCATTGAACGGCTGCGCCGCTGGTATCGCGAGCTGCGGAGCCGGGATTTGCTCGGCAGTCCCTCGACCACACAGTCAGCTACGGCCCTTAAGTTCTGCGAGGAACGGTTCGAGAGGTACGCGGACCGCGTGTACGCGGCCCTTAGCAGCCCCACAGGCTGATCATTCCAAATCGCAAAGCTCGATCGCTTGCGGAAGGTAACGATGTTCAAGCCCCAGGACTGGCTGGACCGGGCCTTCGAGGTCGGCATCATCCTCAAAGGACTCAATGGCCTGGCTGAGCTGGTGGGCGGCCTTCTTCTGCTATTCGCGACGCCGGGAAGCATCCGTCGTCTGGCTGTGGTGCTGACCCAGGGTGAGCTGTCGGAGGATCCGCACGACATCATCGCCCGTTACTTGCTACATACCGCGAGCGGACTCACGGGGAGCGCCGTTCGCTTCGGCGCCGTCTACTTATTGCTGCACGGCGCCGTCAAGGTCGTCCTGGTCATCGCGTTGTTACTGAACAAGCTGTGGGCTTACCCCTCCATGATCGTTGTCCTGCTGATCTTCATTGGCTATCAGCTGTATCGGATTGCGCTACAGCCCAGCGCTGGCTTAGTGCTACTCACTGCGTTCGATGCGGTGATCGTCGCATTAACGTGGCGGGAATACCGCCGGCAGCGGGGAAGCCCGAACTGCCGCTCATCCGGAACCGCTGCAGTCACATCGGCAGCCCAGGCGGTGCAGCGGTGAAGAAACCTGCGACGGGGCGCCCGGTGGCTTCTGGTGAGGTCGTCTCAGCGAGTGCCTGGAGAACTGCTGGGTGGTCATGGTCGCCGTGGCGTACGGTCGTCGGATTTGGCGTGGTCAGCCTGGCAGCCGACATGGTGTACGAGGGCGCGCGCTCGGTGACTGGTCCGCTGCTGGCATCGCTCGGAGCCTCCGCGGTTCTCGTTGGCCTCATCAGCGGTGCGGGCGAGGCGACGGCTCTGCTGCTGCGCCTTGTCTTCGGATCATGGGCTGATCGCAGCGGCCGCTACTGGACGCTCACGTTCGTCGGCTACGGCCTGACTGCCGTCTGCGTCCCAGCGCTTGCCATTACGCCGTTCCTCGCCGGCGCGGGGCTGGCGCTCGCGTGCGTCCTCATCTTGGGTGAACGGCTCGGAAAGGCAGTTCGCAGCCCCGCCAAGACTGCTCTGCTCGCTCACGTGGCGGTTGCGGTCGGACTGGGACGCGGCTTCGGCGTGCACCAGGCGCTTGATCAGATCGGAGCGGTCGCCGGGCCGCTCCTGGTGGCCGCAGTAGCCGCGGCGGCAGGAACGATCTGGCCGGCCATGGCGGTGCTGATCATTCCCGGAGCGGTGGCCCTGCTCATGCTGGTTCGAATCTGGCGCAGTATGGGCAATCCTCTGATAACTGACGACGGCCCAGCTCCATCGGAGGCTACGGCCGCCGCTTCGGAGCCTGAAGAATCATTGTTCGCGAGGCTGCACGGTCAGCTGCCGCGTGCGTTCTGGCTATTTGCGGCTGCCTCCGCGGCAACGAGCGCAGGCTTGGTCACGTTCGCTGTGATTGCCTACCACCTCACCCAAGATCATGTTGTGTCCATCGCGGCCGTCCCGGTGATCTATGCGGCAGCGATGGGCGCCGAGGCGCTGGCCGCCCTCGGGTCCGGCTGGCTGTTCGATCGCACCCGGGGCGGTGCTCTGTTGGTGCTGCCACTGCTGGTCTCGGCAGTGCCGGTGCTGGCGTTCGCCTCATCTCCACTGGTCGCCATTGCCGGCGCGCTGATCTGGGGCGCGGCGGGCGGCGTACTCGACTCCACCGTCAAGGCGCTGGTCGCCGACCTCGTCCCGGCATCCAAGCGGGCCACCGCGTACGGGGTATTCGCTGCGGTGCAGGGCGCGGCGGCAGTCGCTGGGGGAGTGATGGCCGGTGCCTTGTACGAGCGCTCGCTGCCGATCTTGATTGCGGCTGTTGTGGCAACCCAGATCATTGCCCTGATCTTGCTCATCGTCACTCTGAGATACCACCAGAAGATCAAGAACGTCGAGGCGTCATGAGTGGGTTGGGGAAGTAGCGCGATCAGCCTTCGCTGTCATCGCTCTGGTCAGTGTGCTCGGATTCTTCAGGCTGCCTGGCGAATGCGTGGCGCCAGGTCGAGCCAGGCGGCAGTCCCCGTAGCGCCGGCCGTTCGGGATGTGGCAGGGCTGCAGAGAAGATCGGTGGCAATTGCGAAAGCGGTCTGGAGCGCTGAGCATCCTTCCACTGCTGACGCGCGCGAGCACGATCGTCGAGATTGAGTTGATTCAGCAGATGCTCGACTGCTGCGAGGATCGAGCCTCGCAGCAACCAGGAGGACTTGTTGTCCTGGGTATTGACCATGATCAGTTCGGTCAAGATCGCCTGGGTCTCACGGAGAATGTCGAGGCTCTCGTCAAGCGAACGCTCGGCCTCCTCCTCTCGGCCCTCCACTTCGGCGAGAACAAGGCCGCCGAATGCTCGAATGCAATCGGCAGCGTCGTGCAACACGACAGCAAATGCGGCACGGAGCTCCTCGCCGTACGGGTCGTCCGGCTTGTCCTCGGTCGGCAACTCCGCGAGCAGCACCACAAAGAGCGCGCGGATGGCGAGCAGGCAGCTTTCCAAGGTCTGAAGTCCGCTCGACAAGACTGGCTCGACATCGACGGTGCCCAGAGCGCGCGGATTGAAACGGCGACTGTCCTTCAATGATGAGACGGTCTTCGTCGCGGATGTCAGCCGCCCGGCGCCGGCGCGTACCCGGTCAAGCCAGTTCTGAACTTGTTCGCGCCGTATGGGGCCCTCGGTCAAGGCTTGGCTTGCAGCGTCCAGCGGGGCAGCGGCCGCATCCGCGACGTCGATCATGGCTCGGGCCGCTCGTCGAGTGGGCAGCGCGGGCGGATAGATGAGATTGAACGCGATACCGACCCCGGCACCGATCAAGGTGTTGAGGATGCGGACCTCAGCGGCGACATTCGGACTTGTGACACCGAGGATCAGCATGGCGCTGATCGGTGCTTCCAAAGCCTGCTCGCCCAGTCGAAAGATTCTGGCCAGGACCAGCGAGGTCGCTATGGCCAGACCCAGGCTCCACCAGGTCAGGCCGATCCACACGGACAGGAATGTCGCGACCAGCACTCCTGCCAGCACCGCACCGACCCGAACGGCACCCATCTTGAGCGTCGAGTATGCGGACGCCTGCATCACCAGCAACGCGGTCAGAGGTCCGGTCAGATCGATCGCGCCGCTCGTCACGGCCAAGGTGAGGAGATAGGAGATCACGGCCGCCGCCGTCAACCGAAGAATGTTCACCGCGGGCGGCAGGATCCTGCGTGGTACGTCCCTCCAACGAGTCGGACGCCGAGGCCAGATCAAGGTAGCTAAGTTCTGCGGTCTGACGTATCGGGCTGCGGATTCGATCTTGCTCACTCGGGCCGCCTCCTGGGGTTGCGTCACCTTGCGCTGTGTCCCTATCGCCGCGTCGTGGGCAATAGGGATGTCTCGTCAGAGTCTTCAGCGATCTGACTTTAGGGTGGTCGACTCTCGTGAGCCAGCTCAGTGTCGAAACTGGTAGCTGCGGCGCTTGACCACTCAGCTACTCGAAGCGAGCATGGCAGCCAGAACTCAACGCTCCCAAGGAGCCGCAGTGAAAGTGACCCGGGCGAGCGCCAATACTGAGTTGCGCAACCAGGCCAAGCCGAGCGAGAAGGCGAAGGTACCTCGCTCATGCTCGGACGTGTTCCGGCTCTGGGCCTCGATTGGTGTCGGCCTTTTGTTCACCACCGTGTTCGAGAGCGTGGTGATCGTGCTGGTGGCCACCGGGGCCCGGCCGGCGCCCACCGATCGACAGTTCGAGCTGGAGTTCGGCTTTGGTGCGAGGCTCACTGCCTGGAATGGGTTCGCGATTTCCTACCTTGCGCTCGGCCTGCGCGCCTTCTCCCGCTGCGATCGAGCTGAGCTGGTACGGCGCGTCTTGGCGACGCCACTGCCGACGTCGCGTGTCAAACGATGGTTGCTTGCCGGCGGAGGTGGGTCGGGCTGGCCGATCGTCATCGCCGTTGTGGCTTTCGTCACGATCACCACGGCGGTGCTGAGCCGTGGCGAAGCCACAAATCTCGTCCTGGTGCTTGCCGCGGGCACCGTGGTGACCTGCTGGTTGGTGATCACTTTCAGTTTCGCCTTGCAGTACGCACGTCGGGACATTGAGCGGGGTGGGCTGAAGTTCCCAGGCGCGGCCGAGCCGGTGTTCGCTGACTACAACTACCTGGCCATCGGCTGTTCGGCCACGTTCGGCACAACCGATACGACCATTGTGAGCACCTCCATGCGCCGGCTCGTCAGCGTGCACAGTGTGATTGGACTGTTGATGAATACGGTCGTGGTCGCGGTGTTGCTGTCGATCATCGTTAGCTAGTGAATCCACACCCAACGGCAACTAGAACGCCAGCGCCTACGACGAACAGTCGACGCCGGGGCCTTACTGCACAAGCGTGAGAGAATTTGCCAGACATGAGCATCGCACGACTTCCCACTCTTCCCGAACGTCAGGGATGCCTGAGAGCGAGCACACATGGCTGTTGATCTCAATACCTCGGCGGACCGAGCATCCGCTGAAGTCGAGCCTGCTGCGCCAAAGCCGGTTCGAGCTCAAGTGCTCAATGATGATCGCTGGCCCGACCGGTTGGCCACAGCGATGTTCGTGTTCTCGGTGCTGGTCGTGATCTCCACTTTCGTTCCGCCGCTAAGACGCTATTTCAGGCACTACGACGCTATCTCGATGTTGACGATCCCGATCGTGCCCAATCTGGTGTACGCGGCATTGCTCATCGCGATCGGTATCGCCTTGCGCCGGCGGCTTCGGGCAGCCTGGTGGATCTTCGTCATCTGGTGGATCATCCTGCCTCAGCTCGTACGGATCGCTTCGATCGCTACTGGTGGCTCGCTGCTCCAGATAGGCGGCCTAGTGATCATGAGCGCAGTACTTGTGATCCTCTGGCGCGCCAGGCATCAGTTCCAGGCCCATGGCAGACCGCGGAACCTCCTCGCCGCAACACTGTGTTTCCTGCTTGGCAGCACTGTGATCTTGCTCCTCGGGACCTGGTTGGTGTACAGGTTTGGCGTCACGCCGGACCTGCCCACGGCGACGCTCCATGTCGTGGACAAGATGCTGGGCGAGGCGGGGCTGGTCAGAAGCGATGTGGTGCGGGCTCCGCTCTGGGTCACGATCTTGTTAGACGTGATGGCCGCGGCGGTCATCCTCACATCCACCTATCTGCTCTTCAAGCCACCGCCGGAGACGAAGACGCTCAACGCGGTTGACGAGGCCAGGGTGCGAACCTTGCTGCGCTCGTTCGGCGAGTGGGACTCACTGGGTTACTTCGCCACGCGGCGGGACAAGTCCATCGTGTGGAACACCGGCAACGCGGCGACGGCACAAGCAGGCGTTTCTTATCGAGTGATCGGGTCAGTGAGCCTGGCCAGTGGGAATCCCGTCGGCGATCCGGAGCACTGGGCGTCGGCCATTGAACAGTGGCAGGCGAAGTCCCGCGCCAATGGTTGGTCGTTGGCCGTGATGGGCGCTGGCGAGCTAGGTGGCGGCGCGTACACCGAGGCGGGCCTGACGGCGTTCGAGATCGGCGACGAGGCGATCCTCGACATGCGATCGTTCTCTCTCAACGGCCCCGGTATGAAGTCGGTGCGGCAATCCGTCAGCCGCCTGCAACGGCGCGGGTACACCACCACGATGGTCCGTCACGGCGATGTCGATCCCGCGCACTTCGACGAGCTGTCCAACTCCGCCTCCCAATGGCGAGGCGACGGCGGTGACGAACGAGGCTTCTCCATGGCGCTCGGCCGCCTCGGGGATCAGCTGGACGCCCAGTGCGTGCTCGTCGAGGCCCACGATGCTGAAGGCAACCTCAGAGCCTTCCTCAGCTTCGTGCCATGGGGACGCAACGGTCTCTCGCTTGATCTGATGCGCCGCGATCCCAGCGCTGACAACGGTCTTGTCGAGCTGATGGTGGCCTCGTTGGCGGAACGGGCAGCGGCATTCGGCGTCGGCCGTGTGTCATTGAACTTCGCGATGTTCCGCGAGGCTTTTGAACGTGGCGCGGAGCTCGGCGCCGGGCCGATCGCGCGACTCTGGCGGCAGGCACTCGTCTTCGCCAGCCGCAACTGGCAGCTCGAATCCCTCTATCGCTCCAACGCCAAGTACCAGCCCGAGTGGCAGCCTCGCTATATCTGCTTCGAGTACCCCTCTGACCTGCCACGTGTCGGAACGGCCGCGGGCAGCGCCGAGGGCTTTCTGACGCGGCCGTCGCTGGCGACGTTGAGGGGGCATGGGAAAGAACCAGGAGCGGGTGCGCTGGAACGGGCGGGCGAGGAGTACGCGGCTGAGGTAACCGCACACATCCCAGACGAACCTGATGCCTTCGCTGAGGCCATGTCCTCCGAAGGACTGCCAGAACAGGTCCGGGTACGCCGCGAGAAGCTGGCTCGGTTGCGAGCAGAGGGTGTCGATCCTTATCCCGTGACCTTCCCTCGTACGCACACGCTCGCGCAGGTTCGGGCGGAGGCCGGTGAGGTGCCGCCGAATACCCGCACCGGACGGAATGTCTCGGTCGCCGGGCGTGTCATCCTCAGTCGAGACGGCGGCAAGCTCTGTTTCGCCACTCTGCGAGACGGCACCGGCGACTTGCAGATCATGATCGCTCT
>DASVEX010000090.1:0-9474 GCA_036380335.1 Propionibacteriaceae bacterium
GATTGAGCACCTGACTTACCCTGTTACGCATGGCGATTCTGGTGCACCGTTATGACGCGCCTGATCGGTTCGTGGCCGGCACGGTTGGTCAGCCTGGCGAACGGACCTTCTTCCTGCAGGCGCGGGAGGGAAATCGCATTACCAGCGTCGCGTGCGAGAAGCAGCAGGTCTCGGTGCTGGCGGAACACTTGGATCGCGTGCTTGACGAAGTGTTGCGGCGGAGTGCTGGCGTCGTAGACGTCCCACCTGCCTCGTCGCAGGCACGCGACACCGACCCGCTGGATGCTCCGATCACCGAAGAGTTCCGGGTCGGGACGATGACGATTGCATGGGATCCGAGCATCGACCGGATCGTCATCGAGCTGTTCTCCAACGTCGATGAGGACGACGACACCGCTGAGGAGGCGACGTCTGCAACCGCTCCCAGCGAGCCGGACGAGATCGATGCCGACGAGGTCTTTGTCGTCAAGATCACTGCCTCGTACGCCCGAGACTTTGTGGCCCGCGCTCAAGCCCTCGTCGCTGCGGGCCGACCTTCTTGTCCGTTCTGTCTGCAGCCGCTAGACCCGCACGGGCACATCTGCCCACGGGCGAACGGTTATCTCCGGCCACTGTTCAACTGAATTCTGCGGTGACTGTCGATGATCTTGGGCTAACCGACGATGGTGACGCCCGGCCGCCCCATCCTGCGCTCACAGCAGAGCTGGCGCAGTCCGAGTTGCAGATCACCGGCCGCTTGCTTCAGGCTTCCAACGCCACGTTTCTGGCAGAACTGCAGACAGCCGGCCCACCGATCGAGTGTGTCTATAAGCCATTCGAGGGGGAACGGCCACTCTGGGACTTCCCGCACCGCACCCTAGGGCTCCGCGAGGTAGCCGCGTACGAGGTGTCCCGGATCGGCGGATTCGACTGTGTGCCGGTCACAGTACTCATCGATGGGCCATTCGGACCCGGGTCGCTGCAGGTCTGGGTGGAGGTGGATGAGGCGGCCAGCACGAAGCTTGTTGATCTTGTTCCGAGTTCGGCATTACCCATGCAGGGCTGGTTTTCCTCGGTAGAAGGTTTCGATGGCGATGATCGTCCGGTATCGGTGGTCCACGCCGATGTTGCTGATCTCCGGCTGCTGGCGGTCTTCGACGTGTTGATCAACAATGCCGATCGCAAAGGCGGCCACATCCTCAGTAGCGCTGGCCGGGTTTTCGGAGTTGATCATGGCGTCAGCTTCCATACCGATCAGAAACTGCGCACGCTGTTGTGGGGGTGGGCAGGTTGTGAACTCAATCGTCGGGAGCTGGCTGCCGTTCGTAAGGCACGCGACGAGGCGCCTGACCAGCTCGGCACGCTGCTCGCGGAGCGCGAGATAGCAGCACTGGTACGCCGCGCGGACCTGCTGCTCACTCGGCGCCGAATGCCCCGACCTCGCGGCGAGTGGCCATCGATCCCATGGCCTCCGTTTTGACCGTGATCAGCCTCCGCTCCGACCGGGAGCCGAGCTGCCCCGGATAGTGTGGCGCCATGCAGGCTTGGAGCTCGCGTCCGCTGCCTCCACTCCCACCGCCCTCGGCCCCGCACCCGCTGCAGGCATTCGACACCGCACGAGGACAGCTGGTGCCGATCGGTCCGGATGCCGGGACTGCACGGATGTACGTCTGCGGAATCACCCCGTACGACGCCACGCACATCGGTCACGCCAACACCTACATCGCCTTTGACTTGCTGAACCGCGTCTGGCGCGATCGCGGCCTGGATGTGAACTACGTTCAAAACGTCACTGACATTGACGACCCGCTGCTGGAGCGGGCCGCGGAAACCGGGGTGGAGTGGGCGGCACTCGCCGAGCAACAGACCAGACTGTTCGGTGAAGACATGGCTGCCCTCAATGTGCTGCCACCTAGGCACTACGTCGGTGCCGTGGAGTCGATTCCGTTGATCGTGGACCTGATTGATCGACTGCAGCGACGCGAAGCCGTCTATCCGGTGGAGGACAACGAATTCGACGATCTCTACTTTGCGACGGCGAGTGACTCGGAGTTCGGTTCGCTTTCCCACCTGTCGGAGGAGAAGGCAATTGCGCTCTTCGCCGAGCGCGGCGGTGATCCTGATCGACCGGGCAAGAAGGCTCCGTTGGATTGTCTGGTGTGGCGCCATGGCCGGGCGGCCGAGCCGAGCTGGGAGTCGCTGCTAGGTGCCGGTCGGCCTGGGTGGCACATCGAATGCACCGCTATCGCCCTTGACCGACTCGGGTCGGGCTTCGATGTTCAGGGTGGCGGTACCGATTTGATCTTTCCGCACCATGAGATGAGTGCCGCGCACGGCCGAGTGGCTACCGATCAAGTTTTTGCCCAGGCGTACGTGCACAGTGGGATGGTCAGCCTGGACGGCGAGAAGATGTCGAAATCGAAGGGCAACTTGGTCTTCGTATCGGCGTTGCGGGCGGCCGGCATCAACCCGATGGCTATCCGGCTGGCCCTCCTCGCGCACCACTACCGCGACGATTGGGAGTGGAGCGATGACCTGTTGGTCTCTGCCGAGGACCGCTTGAGCCGGTGGCGGGAGGCGGTGAGGTTGGATGCCGGTCTGAACGCCGACGAGGTCTTGGTTCAGGTGCGAGCTGCGCTCGCCCAGGATCTGGATGCGCCATCGGCGCTGGCCGCTGTGGACGCGTGGGCTGGGGCGTCGACAGCGATCGACAGCGATGACGCCGAATCACCCGCGCTGGTTGCTCGCGCGTGCGATGCCCTCCTCGGTGTGGTGCTCTAGCCGCTGACAAGTCGGAGTAAAGTACTGGTGACGAGTTGACAACTCGCGCGTGTACCGGGGTCGGTGAAAGTCCGAACCGGCGGTGACAGTCCGCGACCCCTCTGCCTCCAGCCGAGGGTTGATGTGGTGAAACTCCACAACCGACGGTGAAAGTCCGGATGGGAGGTTCACGCGAGCGCGTCACCGTTGTGCAGATGCACGACGATAAGCGTTCTCCACCCCGGCATTCGTGCGACCGGATGAGTGGAGGATCAATGGATCTCCAAGAAGTACTCCTGCGGTTGCTGAAGGCCCATATCGAGATCGGTTCGAGCGTCATTCTGTGGCGGGAGATCATCGGCAATGGGTTCGGCTTGGCAAGCGCTCTGCTGGGCATGTGGCGCAAGGTCGCCGCATGGCCCGTCGGCATCGTGGGCAACGTTTTGTTGTTCACGGTCTTTGTCGGAACGGCCATCGGTGGCCCGTTCGACACTCCCCAGAAGTTGGATCTGTGGGGCCAGGCCGGCCGCCAGATCTTCTTCATCATCGTCAGCGTGTACGGGTGGGTGCGCTGGTACCAGTACCGGAAGTCGCACGCCGGAGAGGGTGTTGGGGTGCGCCCGAAGTGGGCAGGCGCGCGCGGTCGGCTGCAGCTTCTGATCGGCGCTGCGGCTCTCACGTTGATCTTCTACTTCGTGCTGCAGGCGTTGGGGTCCTGGGGTCCGCTGGCCGACGCCTGGATTTTGACGGGCTCGATCCTGGCGACGTACGGCATGGCCCGAGGCTGGGTCGAATTCTGGCTGGTCTGGATTGCCGTTGATTTGGTCGGCGTTCCGCTGCTGCTGGTCGCTGGCTACTACCCGTCCGCGATCATGTACATCATCTATGGCGCCTTCTGCGTTGTCGGATTTATGACCTGGCTGCGCATCGAACGCCGCGAACGAGTGGACGCGCCTCCGGGAGGTGTGGACACTCCGGTGGTCGAGACCGTCGGCTGAGCCTTCGCCGATCTGTCAGAACTGAGCGCGTCTGTAGACCAACTCAGTTCTGACAGGTCGGCGGCATAACAACATTTAGGCTGGCGGCGTGACCATCCAGAAGTCATTCGACAGTCTCTTTGCCGAGTTGACGGCAAAGGTGGCTGATCACGACCCTCGGTCCACGACCGTCGCCCGCGTAGAGGCTGGCGTACACGAGATCGGCAAGAAGATCGTCGAAGAGGCGGCAGAGGTGTGGATGGCCGCGGAATACCAGTCCAAGGGCCAGGCGGCCACCGAGATCAGCCAGCTGCTGTATCACATCCAGGTTCTGATGCTGGCCCTTGATCTTGATCTCGAAGACATCTACGAGCGGTTGTGAGCAGCCACCTAGGATGAGGGCCGTGAATTCGACCCTGCCCGGCATGGAGAAACCTCTGATCAAGGTGGCCGTGCCCAACAAGGGCTCCTTGTCCGATCCCGCTGCAGAGATGCTGCGGGAAGCTGGCTACGCGCAGCGCTCGGATGGCGAACTGGCGCTCCTCGATGAGGTTAATGGCGTTGAGTTCTTCTATCTGCGCCCGCGGGACATCGCCGTCTACGTCGGCGAGGGAACTCTCGATGTCGGCATCACCGGAAGGGACATGCTGCTCGACTCCCGTGCGCACGCCATCGAGGTGCTGCCACTCGGGTTCGGCCGCAGCAAGTTCCGCTTCGCTGCGCCACTGGGCAGCAAGATGTCGGTGGAGCGGCTACATGACCTGCGGCTGGCGACCTCGTACCCGGGACTGGTCGAGTCCTATCTTGGTGATCTTGGTGTCAGTACCCGGCTTATCGCGTTGGATGGTGCCGTCGAAACCGCTATCCGGCTCGGAGTTGCCGACGTCATTGCCGATGTGGTGGAGACCGGCACCACCCTACGGGCAGCTGGGTTGGAGTTGTTCGGCGATCCGATCTTGGACTCAGAAGCGATCTTGATCTGTCGGGCAGGCGCCGAGCCACCATCAGGCCTTGATCAACTGGAACGCCGGCTCAACGGCGTCTTGGTCGCTCGCAACTACGTGATGATGGACTACGACGTCACTGACGCTCTCGTCGAGGAAGCGTGCGCCATCACCCCAGGTTTGGAATCGCCCACTGTGTCACCGCTGGCGAAACAAGGGTGGCGGGCAGTGCGGGCGATGGTGCCGCGAGCCGATGCCCAGCAGATCATGGACGACCTCTGGGCCCTGGGTGCGCGGGCGATTCTGGTCACCGACATCGCCGCATGCCGCATCTAACGTCGTGACCGGTGGCTGACCAGGATTTGGATAGCGGCTTCTACGTCGCGCGACCCCGTCGCGTACGGATAATCGCGATCGTCTCCAGCCTCGCACTCTGCATACTTGCCGCCATCGGCTGGCTGCTGCTGCCGGCCGAGGTCCGCGCACTGTTCCCGCTGTCACATCGGTTGGGGTTGCTGGGCATCCTCGCGTTCCCGATTGCGGTGATGGCGGTCTTGGCCAGCAGCTACGTACGCGCGGACAGCTCGGGCCTGCGGATTCGCAACGCACTACGCGTGTACGCGATGCCTTGGGAGCGTGTTCACAAGATCATCCTCCGCCCCGGCGATCCATGGGCGCAGCTGCTGCTCAAACCTGCGGATGGTCGTCCCTTTGAGGCCGACCTTGACGCTGATAAGCGTCAACTCATGGGCATTCAGACTGTTGACGGTCCGCTCGCCGTTGCTGCGGTCAACGAGCTCCGGGTACGCCACCGCCGCTTTCTGGAAGCCACCTA
Source organism: Propionibacteriaceae bacterium (assembly GCA_036380335.1). Classification (GTDB taxonomy): domain Bacteria; phylum Actinomycetota; class Actinomycetes; order Propionibacteriales; family Propionibacteriaceae; genus Microlunatus. The sequence continues at coordinate 5,496 of DASVEX010000090.1, forward strand.
ACGCCGAGTTGTCAGAATCTCAACGCCACATAGGGTGCTGAGATTCTGACAATTCGGCGTCTAGGCGATGCTGCTACTCGATACCGCGGGACTTCAGCAGCGCCTCGATCTCGGCCATTTCCTCATCGATCGGTGGCTGAGTGCGTGCCGCCTTGGCCGTGCCCTTATTGGCCGACAAGGCGTTGGCTGTTGACCGGGCGCTCACGTCCTTGCTCTTAGCCGCGGGGGACCGGCGGGCGACCATTCCACCGACCACCCACAAAACGATGCAGAGGCCGAGCAAGCTCAAGCCAAACCAGACCGCTGGCGAGAAGATGATCTTGGAAGCCCACGTGCCGAAGGCAATGGCGGCGTTCCAGAGCAATCTGAGAAGTCCGCTGAAGTACAACGCAATGGGAGCAAGTGCCAAGCCAACGCCTTGGATGACCCGGCCCTTGTTCCCTCGTCGCCAGGCCAGTCCGGTCGCGATCACGCCAAGCAGCGAGAGTCCAACGCACAAGGGCAGCAGTACGGTGTCAACAGCAGGCATTCTCCCAATGTGCCACGCAGCGCCAGGACAGGCGATGGGGGAGAGCACCCGGCGGCCCCTGACAACTCGGATTGAGGTGAACCAGACGTGGATCATCAACGGCGGCTGGCCACATCCCCGTTCCCTTCTGACACGGGCGCAGCGTCTGAAGACACCCGTCGGCTGATTGCCACAGCCGCGACGGAAGCGACACCGAGCGCGTACTTACGAGCAGTTGCCGCTCTCTGCGGTGATCGACTGCTCGTGCCAGTGGTGGCGACCACCACCCGGCTAGGAGAAACGGTCGGCGGGCTGCCATCGGACAAAGAGGCGGAGATGTCGCTCGTGATACTCCAGGTGCGGGACGGCCGGCGAGCGCTGCTGGCCTTCACAGGTCTTGATGCGCTGCAGAGTTGGCAGCCGGATGCTCGCCCGGTACCGGTCACGATCGACGTCGCCGCCCAGGCGGCGACGAGCGAGGAGTTGACCGTCGTACTCATTGATGTAGCGGGTCCACACCCGTTCGTCATCGAAGGCGAGGTGCTTGCCGAACTGGCAGCTGGTCATCGGCTCGTCGAGCTGCCCGACGGCCAGTTCGGCTGGATCATTCCCGCTCCGGATTGAGCGTCTGCCGGGTCGACGCGTGATCAGGGAATACCCGATCCCGGCCACACGTTTTCCTGCAGTCGAGATCGTGAACTTGTGGCCAATGTGGCGCCCGGTGATATCTTGACTGCGACCGATTCAGTCGTGCACTGAATCCGCAAGTGGAGACCTGATCTCCCACCCGCACAGCGTCAGCCAGTGACAGTTGTCGGGTCGGTCTGCGAGGGCTTGCCCATGCTTGGGCTGTTCTTGCGGGTTTCGGGGTCTTCGCTGACGCGGAGACCCTTTGTCATTGGGGTCGCCGCGCACGGATTCGGTGCCGTCTGGTTGGTCAGCCAACTACAACCAACTGGAGGACATATCAGCACCGAACCGCGAATCAACGATCGAATTCGCGTCCCCGAGGTCCGGCTCGTCGGACCCGCCGGGGAGCAGGTCGGCATCGTACGTATAGAGGACGCTTTGCGCTTGGCACGTGAGGCAGAGCTTGATCTGGTGGAAGTCGCCCCGATGGCGCGGCCGCCGGTCGCCAAGCTCATGGACTACGGAAAGTTCAAATACGAGAACGCCCAGAAGGCGCGCGAGAGCCGACGCAATCAGACCAACACAGTAATCAAAGAAATGAAGCTGCGGCCGAAGATCGACAGCCACGACTACGAGACCAAAAAGGGTCACGTCGTACGCTTCCTGAAAGCGGGCGACAAAGTCAAGATCACGATCATGTTCCGGGGACGCGAACAGTCGCGGCCCGAGCTTGGCTACAACCTGCTGAAGAGGCTGGCCTCTGATGTCGACGAGTTCGGCTTTGTCGAGTCGGCGCCCAAGCAAGACGGGCGGAACATGTTGATGGTCCTCGGTCCACTCAAGAAGAAGACCGAGGCCCGTGCCGAGATCAAGGTGGAGCGTGATCGTCGCGCGGCGGAACGGCTCGCTGATGCACAGGCGGAGCGAACCGAGCAAGCGGATCGACGGGCGCAGGCTGCCGCTCAGCCTGCAACGAAGAAACGTCGGGGACCAGCAGACAACCTCGATCCCGATATAGATCTGAGCTAGTCGCGCCGCATCCAACAGGCGCGAGATGAAGGCAACACCGAAAGAAGAAATGGATCAGACATGCCGAAGATGAAGTCGCACTCCGGTGCCAAGAAGCGGTTCAGGTTCACCGGCACGGGCAAGCTCATGCATCGTCAGGCAGGCAAGATGCACCTGAACGAGCACAAGCCGAGCACCCGTACCCGACGCCTGGATGGCGACAAGGTAGTGGCGCCCGGTGACGCTGCCAAGGCCAAGAAACTGCTCGGCAAGAGTGCCTGAGAACCCCACGCGATAAGCAACCCCGAGGCGTGTAGCGACACGCCAGAAACAAAAAGGAGTAATTGCGATGGCACGCGTCAAGCGCTCCGTCAATGCACACAAGAAGCGTCGGGAAGTTCTCGAGCAGGCGTCCGGCTACCGCGGTCAGCGTTCCCGGCTGTACCGCAAAGCCAAAGAACAGGTCACCCATTCGCTGGTCTACGCCTATCGCGACCGCCGAGCCCGCAAGGGTGACTTCCGCAAATTGTGGATTCAGCGGATCAACGCCGCTGCCCGTGCTGAGGGGATGACGTACAACCGCTTCATCTCGGGCCTCAAGGCCGCCGGGATTGAGGTTGATCGCAAGATCCTCGCTGATCTTGCGGTGACAGATCCTGCAGCATTCGCCGCGCTTGTCGAGGTGGCCAAGGAAAACTTACCGGCCTCCGACGCCACGGCCGCCTGAGGTCGCGCTGCCCAAGGACAGTCTCGACTGGTCGGTTGATCTTCCGGCAGCTTCTCAACCGATGCTGCGGGCCGCTCGTCGGCTGCTACGCCGTACGGAACGACAGAAAGCACGGCGATTTCTCACGGAGGGCCCTCAGGTCATCTCCGAAGCATTCGGGCCGCCGAATACCGTCATCGAGTTGATGGTGGTCGAGGACAGCCTGGACCGGCACCGTGATCTGCTCGAAGTCGCGTACGGTCTCGGGGTCCGCGTCGCTGTCGCGCCGGCTCGGGCGATTGCCGAGTTGGCCGACACTGTAACGCCCCAAGGCCTGGTTGCGGTCTGTCAGATGATCGACGTCCCAGCCGGCCAGGCGCTGAACCCTAGGTCGCGGCTGATCATGCTGTGTGATCAAGTACGCGATCCGGGCAATCTCGGCACGGTGATCAGATGTGCGGACGCCTTCGGAGCTGATGCCGTTCTGATCAGCCGTGACTCCGTTGATCTCTACAACGCCAAGACCGTGCGCGCCACAACGGGCAGCCTGTTCCATCTCCCGATCGCGGTTGGCGTTGATCTTGCCGAGACGGTCACGCTTGCCCACGACTTAGGGCTGCAGGTTCTCGGCGCCGATGCAGCAGCAGCATGCTCGGTCAACGACCTCGCTCAGTCCAACGAGTTGACGAAACCCACGCTCTGGGTGATGGGCAATGAGGCTTGGGGGCTACCGGCCCAGCATGCGATGTTGCTCGACAGGCTGGTCGCCCTGCCGCGGTATGGGAAGGCCGAGAGCATCAACCTGTCGACGGCCGCTGCCGTCTTGCTCTACGCCTCCGCCACGGCGCAGCGCTCATAACGCTCGCAATCTAAACCACATGGCAGGACGCGGAGATCATTCCTAGACTGTCCCAGGCGCATCGCGCGTCACAGTCCACCTCCGAGGGAGCCATGTCCGGGCCGAACACCAACTACGACCCCGTTCAGGTCACACCACTTGACGCCGAAAACATTGAGGCAATGGTGGCGGATGCCGTGGCGGCGTTTGCGGCGGCGACCTCGGTGAGCGAACTCAAGCAGGCCCGACTGGCACACGCCGGCGATCGCTCGCCGATCGCGCTCGCCAA
>DASVEX010000091.1:0-3941 GCA_036380335.1 Propionibacteriaceae bacterium
GCACTCACCAGCGCCACATGAATGCCCCTCCGGCGCCTTGGACGGCCCGGCACAAGATCAGCAGATTGAACGTTGGAGCGAACGCCGCGCACGCCGAGGCGGTGGCGAAGACGATGGTCCCGAAGACGAAGACTCGTCGACGGCCCAGCATGTCGCCGAGCTGTCCGCCCAGGACGAGTAGAGCCGCCAGGGTCACCAAGCTGGCGTTGAGCACCCACTGCGCCTTCTGCGATCCGACGTCGTAGCTCCGCATGATTTCCGCCAAGGTCAGCGCGGAACGGCCGTCTGATCGACGAGCACCATGGCATTCGCCAGAGTCATCGAGGCTAGGACCAACCCCGGATGTTGCATCGGCCGGGGTGCTAGCACTCATGATCAAGGACCCCGGATGTGGCCGACGCTTGGGCCAACCTCAGGGGCGACGGTGCTCTGGATTCTGATGTGGCGGACGCAGCAGATAGGTGTCCATGACCCAACCGCGAGCTTCACGAATTGCCGCGCGCCTGGCTCGGAGCTCGTCAAAGACATCGCCCAGCCGCCCTGACACGAGGACCTCATCCGACAGACCGAGCTGGGCACCCCAATAGATCATGAGATCGCCGAACGTTTCGGCTAGGCCGCCGCAGGCGAGATCGCCATCGAGCACGACGACCACATCTCCCAGTGCAGGGGAGTATTCCGACAGGAGCCGGCGCCCTGTGGTGACGTGGATCGGCTGGCCGACTCGGTTCAGGATGATCTTGTGACGCGCCGCAAGCAGCTGAATGCTGCTGATCCCAGGGATCACGGTCACCTCAAGATCAATCCCAAGCCCCACGATTGACTCGAGGATGCAGATTGTGGAGTCGTAGAAAGCAGGATCCCCCCACACAAGAAAGCCAACCGTGCCAGTGTCTTCCACCTGGCCGGTGATGATGTCGGCATACCGGCGGGCTCGTGCCTCGTGCCAGGTCGCAACACCCGCCTGATAGTCCGCTGCGTCACGATCGCGGTCCGGCCCTCGCTCGGGATCCGGCACTTGGACGAAACGGTAGCGATCATGGGTGATCACTACGCTGCAGATCTCCTCGCGCAGCTGCACGAGGTCGTGCTTGGCGGCCCCCTTATCGGCCACGAGGAAGACATCGACGCGATTGAGCGCCGCCACAGCCTCGCCGGTCAAGTGATCAGGATTGCCGCTGCCGATCCCAATCACGAGCGCCTGAATTGTCACAGCCGCATAGCCAGTCGGGTTCCGGCCAGCAGTAGACCAAGATCGACATGCTGCTCGACAGCGTTCGCCAAGGTATCGATCATGGTCTCCCGTCTGGCGGCGTACCCGGGTGCATCAGGATCGCTGCGCCAATCTGAGCCGACAGCCGAGGCGATCTCGGCCAGCCAGGCTTGGCGGAAGTCGTCATTCTCAAAAGCTCCGTGCCACATCGTCCCCCACACCTGACCCTGCCTACAGCCATCCAGGAACGGTTCGGCCGCGCTCGCGATCTGCGCCATTCCATGATGGATCTCGTATGCCTGAACGTGATGCCCACGCCACACGCCCAGCGGCCGTCCGAGCATCTTGTCGGCGCCGAAGCCGATCTGCACTGGCAGCACGGCAAGCCCGGTCACCGGCCCTCGACCGGACTCGATCGCATCGTCGATCCGTCGCGCCAGCATCTGGTATCCGCCGCAAATCCCTAGCACGGGTGCACCGCGGCCGACCCGGTCCATGATCACCTTGGCAAGTCCCGTACGGTGCAGCCAGTCAAGATCGCTGACTGTTGCTCGACTGCCGGGCAGCACCGCAAGATCGGCCGCAGCAACAGCGCGCGGATCGGTCGTTACCTGCACGTCCACGCCCGGCTCGGCTGCCAGCGCCTCCACATCTGTGCCATTTGACATGCGTGGCAGCCGCACGACCGCTACCCGCAATGCCCCGCCGACCGCACCATCACGTCGCCAGCTCGCCACCTCAAGCGTGTCCTCAGCGTCCAACCAGACATCGGGAAGCCACGGCAGCACGCCCGCGAAGGGTACGCCGGTCCGCTCTGTCAGCTCCTCCAAGCCGGCCTGCAGAATCCCGGCATCGCCGCGAAATTTGTTGATCAAGAAGGCCCGTACCAACCGCCGATCCTCATCATCGAGCAGCGCCACGGTTCCATACAGCGAAGCAAAGACGCCGCCACGATCGATATCGCCGACGACCACGACAGGCAAGTCCTTCGCCCGAGCTAGGCCGAGGTTCACATAGTCCCCAGCGCGTAAGTTGATCTCTGCGGGCGATCCGGCACCCTCGCAGATGATCACCTCGAAGCGCCCCGCGAGCTCGTCGTACGCCGCAAAGGCTGCGGCCGCCAAATGAGCACGTCCATCCGCGTACTCGCCCGATTCCAAGGTTCCGCACGGTTCGCCACGCAAGACGATGTGCGAGCGATGATCAGAACCGGGTTTCAGCAGCACCGGATTCATCGCCGATTCGGGAGCAATACCGGCAGCCTGCGCCTGCAGGTATTGGGCGCGGCCGATCTCGGCGCCATCGGCGCAGACACAGGAATTGTTGGACATGTTCTGGGCCTTGAACGGCGCAACGGCGATCCCTCGGCGCGCCAAGGCCCGGCACAAGCCGGTCACCACCAGCGACTTGCCCGCGTCGGACGACGTCCCGGCGATCAGCACACCGCTCGACATAGCGGTCTTGCTCCCCACCGGCGCAGTGTACGGCGTGTCCGCAGAACGGTCGGATGGTTGCCGGATAAGGACCATCTGTGTTTGGCTATGCCTTTGCCGTTACCAAGTCGTGACCTACTCGGGGGTCGTCGTACGCGATGGAGGCACTGTGACCGGCCTAGGACTACGAATCGCGTCTGCGAGCGCCGCCGTGGTCGTGAGTTCGGCCGTTATTGGCGCAGCTATCTATGGGGGCACGGCCATCAGTGACCCGGGCGCACCCAACCGAGACGACCGACTGATTGCCGTTCCGGCGGCGGCACCATCCTCATATCCTTCGGACACACCATCGAAGACACCGCACGCCACTCGGTCGACCTCGCCCGTGGCGTTACCTAGCGTTGCCACGAACGCGCACAAGGCTCGCTCACATCCCCGCCCCCAGAAGTGCAACATTCACCAAAGCGGTAGCGCCTGTTATCGCCCGTTGAAATCCCATGCGCCAGCTACGCCGGTCGCACGACCGAGCCACAGCCCAAACAGCGCATCGACGACACCGAAGCGACGGTCGACCCCCAAGCACACCCATCACTCCACGCCGACCCCCACCAAGAAGCCGACGCCGGCCGCCAAGTCAGCACCTTCGAAGAAGGCCTCGAGTAGTCCTTCCGGATACGACACCCGTTCCGACTGGGCGAATGCCGTACTCGACGAGCTCAATTCCGAACGCGCGGCTCATGGCCTGTCCGCCTTGAAGCTCAACAGCAAACTTGTCGACTCCGCACACACCCACAATCTCGCCATGGCCAAGGCCGACACGCTCAGCCACAAGTTAAACGGTGAGGCTGACCTTGGTTCCCGGGTTTCGGCAGCCGGCTACCACTGGAGCATGGTCGGCGAAAACATCGCCTACAACAGCAGCCGTTCCGAGTCCGGCGTACTAGCTGTGCAAAAGGCGATGTACAACGAGAAGCCGCCGAATGATGGCCACCGCCAGAACATCCTGAACTCCAAGTTCGCCGACGTCGGGATCGATGTGATCAACGACTCCGAACACGGAAAGGTCTGGTTGGTCACCGACTTCGGCAGGTCTTGATCAGGCTTTCGGTTCGAGAACAGGTCATGCGCTGAGCTGGTCGAAGGGCTCAGCGCACACGCGGACGTTGCACCAGCGCGATCCCGGTCAAGATCAACGCGCCGCCCACCAGTTGCATGGGACCGGGTCGCTGCCCGAGCAGCACGAACGCGAAGATCACTGCGAAGATCACCTCGATCAGCGAGACGAACGAGGCTGC
>DASVEX010000092.1:0-3489 GCA_036380335.1 Propionibacteriaceae bacterium
ATCGACCGCGCCGACGACGAATTCGAGGCCTTCCTGCTCGAGGTTTTGTCGACGTTTGCCGTCACGATCCCTGAGTACGGGGAGGTCCGGGCGGTCACCCCGCCGATGGTGGTGCTGACCTCGAATCGCACCCGGGAACTGCACGATGCGCTCAAGCGGCGCTGTCTGTATCACTGGATCGACCATCCACAGCTCGCCCGCGAGGTAGAGATCATCCGGACTCGGCTCCCTGACGTGAGCGCCCAGCTAGCAGCGCAGGTCGCTTCTGCGGTGCAACGAATCCGGAGCAGCGACGACATCCTCAAACCACCGGGCGTCGCCGAGAGCTTGGACTGGGCCCGCGCGCTGCAACGGCTGGGCTATGAACAGCTGGATGTGGCCTCGGCTGCGGAGACCCTCGGCGCCGTACTCAAATACCGCGAGGACGCGGAACGAGTGCGGCGCGCGCTCGCCGCAATCCTTGCTCGGTAGCCGCAGATGACCCTCGCCGGAAGCCCCGCAGCTGACGAAGTGCTGGTGGGCTTCAGCGGCGTCCTCCGTGCAGCGGGAATGGCCATTACCCCGGACCGGACGAGCGCTTTCGTGGAGGCTGTCTCACTGGCCGGCTTCGGTGATCGAGCCGCGACCTACTGGTCAGGCCGCGCCACCTTGTGCTCCTCGCTTGAGGACAACGAGCTCTACGACAGAGCGTTCACTGCCTGGTTCGCCGCCTCAGCTGAAGAGGCCCGGGTGGCGACCCCCGCGACCGCAGCACGGCAGCTGCAGGCGTCGTTGAGCAGTGAGTCGAACTCCAGCCAATCCGCCGACGATGCCCTCATTGCTGCCCGGGCCAGCACAACGGAGGTGCTGCGCCATCGGGACCTGGCGCGGCTGACCGAGCAGGAGCGAACGGAGCTCGCGCTGCTCTTCGACAGCCTCGACATGGTGCCGCCGCTACGGCGTGCGCTCCGCCGCCGGCCGCATCATCGAGGATCGGTCGATCTACGGCGTACGCTGCGCGCCCAGTTGCGCTCGGCGGGTGAGCTGGCCCCACTACGCCGCCGGCGGCCCGCCCTGCGGAGCCGTCGGATCGTCCTGTTGATCGACATTTCCGGTTCGATGCAGCCGTACGCGGACTCTTTGCTGCGGCTCGCACATCGGATCGTCCAAGCCGCACCTCACCATGTCGAGGTCTTCACCGTCGGCACTCGACTGACTCGAATCACCCCGGCACTTCGGGCACGCCAGGCCGAGGATGCGCTGGCCGCAGCTGGACGGCTGGTGCCCGACTGGTCGGGAGGCACCCGGCTTGGTGAGGTGATCGGCGCATTCCTGAATCGTTGGGGACGGCGCGGAGTGGCTCGCGGCGCCATCGTGGTGATCGCCAGTGACGGTTGGGAGCGTGGCGACGCTCGGCTGCTCGGTGAACAGATCCGGCAGCTCCAGCTGCTCGCGTACGCGGTGGTCTGGATGAACCCGCATCGTGGAAAGCCGGGGTACGCTCCGATCCAGGCCGGTATCCAAGCCTGCCTCCCCCATCTCGATCGGATGGTCGGGGGGCATTCGCTGGCCGCATTCGCCGAACTTTTGGAGGTGCTCACCGATGTCTGAGGGGTGCCCTGATGCGTGAGGTACTCCCCAATCTGCTGGCCTGGTGGCGGGCTGGCCAGACCGTCGGCATGGGAACCGTCGTCGGCACCTGGCGCTCGGCGCCGAGGCAGCCCGGAGCCGCGATGTTGGTCGGTCCCGATGAGTCGGCGGTCGGCTCTGTGTCGGGTGGCTGTGTGGAATCCGCGGTCTATTCGCTCGCACAGGAGGTTGTCGCCAATGGCCATCCCGTACTGCAGCGGTATGGCGTGAGCGATAGCGATGCGTTCGCGGTCGGCCTCACCTGCGGCGGGATCCTCGATGTCTTTGTCGAGAAGGTGTCTCAGCAGACCTTCCCCGAGTTAGCCGAGGTGGCCGCAGACATCGACGCGGGCCGCCCGGTCGCCATCGTGACTGTAGTAGAACATCCAGACCCCACACGGGTGGGTAGCAGGATGATCATCCGCCCAGCCGAGGACTCCCCTATCAGTGGTTCACTCGGCAGCAAGCGGGCTGATGCAGCTGTTGTCGATGATGCTCGCGGCCTCCTGGCGACAGGCAAGACCGAGCTACTTACTTATGGCCCGGAAGGTCAGCGCCGCGGGGAAGGCATGCGCGTCTTCGCAGCCAGCTATGCACCGCGTCCTCGGATGCTGGTTTTCGGCGCCATCGATTTTGCGGCCGCAGTTGCCCGGCTCGGCAGTTTCTTGGGATACCGGGTGACCGTCTGCGATGCGCGCCCGGTGTTTGCGACCCGTACGAGATTTCCCGATGCGCACGAAGTGATCGTCGACTGGCCGCATCGCTACCTGGCAGCGGAGGTCGACGCGGGCCGGATCGACTCTCGCACCGTGGTTTGCGTACTCACCCACGACCCGAAATTCGACGTACCGGTCTTGGAGATTGCGCTTCGCCTCCCCCAGCTCGGCTATGTCGGCGCGATGGGGTCGCGGAAGACTCATCAGGAACGTCTCGAGCGGCTGCGCGAAGCAGGGCTCAACGAGATCGAGATTGGCCGACTCTCCAGTCCGATCGGACTTGATCTTGGAGCGCGCACGCCGGAAGAGACCGCTGTCTCAATCGCTGCGGAGATCGTCGGCCAGCGCTGGGGCGGCCATGGCAATCGGCTCAGCGAGCTCAGCGGTCGCATCCACCATTCGGCATCCTGACGTCTCGGCGCCCGCCCGTCCAGGTGGGGGTGCTCATGATCATCTGCACGGGTTACATTTACCCCAGGCCGGCACCGTCGCCAGCCAGCCACGCATCCTCGCGCTCCGGGGCGACGTCCACCAGAAGGCGAGTGGTGTATGCGAATTTCAGTTGCCGTCGACGGCGTCAGCTATACCGATGACGTCGAGCCGCGAACACTGCTGGTGCAATATCTCCGCGAGGGACTCGGCAAGGTCGGCACGCTGGTCGGATGCGACACGACCAGCTGCGGTGCCTGCACGGTGCACCTCAACGGGCTGAGTGTGAAGTCGTGCACAATCCTCGCGGTCCAGGCGGACGGATGCGAGGTCACCACGATCGAGGGCCTGGCCAACGATGGTCAGCTGCACCCTGTGCAGCAAGCCTTCCATGAGAATCACGCACTGCAGTGTGGCTTCTGTACGCCGGGCATGATCATGCAAGCCGTTTCGCTACTGAACGAGAATCCTGACCCATCAGACCGCGAGATTCGCGAGGGGCTCGAGGGCAATCTGTGCCGGTGCACCGGCTACCAGAACATCGTCAAGGCCGTACGCCAGGCAGCGGGGAGCATCCAATGACCATCACAGAGGAATCTCCCGAAACCACCCTCGAGGTTGGCCGCTCACGGCTCCGCAAAGAGGATCAGCGACTGATTACCGGTCGGACTCGATTCACCGACAATCTCTCCGTCCCCGGCATGCTGTTCCTCGGCATGGTGCGCAGCCCCATCGC
>DASVEX010000093.1:0-2397 GCA_036380335.1 Propionibacteriaceae bacterium
GGTAGATGCTCTTCGTAGTAGCCGAGGTGCGCGAACGGCACCTCCGGGTCATCGCGACTGTGATACAGGAAGATCCTCGATGCGGGCAGCCTCAAGCCAACGTCATTGGGCACCGCGAATTCCTCGTACGCCCAGCCGTCCGGCCCCCAGTTAGGTACTGAGACGAGAAACAGGCCCCGGACAGGCTTTTGGTACGAGCCCTCGGCGAGGTACTTCAGCACCACAGAGCCGCCGAACGAGTGACCAACCAGAATGACCGCTTCATCGACGGCCTCGAGCTCCTGCTCGATCCGATCCCTCCAGGGCTGGTAGTGAGGATTGTCAGCATCGGGCATCTCCGGGGCCATGACGCGGTAGCCGCTGCCGAGCTCCCGCGCCAGGTAGGCAGCCAGCCTGCCGCTACCCCCAGGCCGGTCCATGTTCCCAGCGCCCTGAATGAACAAGACCGGTTGAGTGACGAGCTGTGTCCTCATCGTGCAGAGTTCTCCGTGGCTTGTGTGGTGCGTTCGCCTTCGACATGTCGAGCCCCAGGCCCGCCTCTGGGGGCTGCGCATCGTTCAGTGGCCAGCTCAAATTGTGCCGCAGGATCAAACGGCACCACCCTGACGGGCGGCGAGCAAGTCGCGGATCTCCTTAAGCAGCACGATCTCGTCGGGGTCGGAAGCCTCGGCCTCCTGCTTGCCGAAACGCGCCTTAACTCTTTCGTATGGGGTGACGATGAAAAAGTAGACGACCGCAGCGATGACGAGGAAGGACACCAGCGCAGTGAGGAACAACCCGAACTTGGTGTCCCCGAAGTCGGTAGCCCCCGCCGGGATCAGTGAAAGCAGCCAGTTGGTGAATGTGGTGACAACTGCAGCGAATGCGGCCGCCATGATGAAAGCAACGGCAAGCTCGATGAGGCTACCCCGCATAACGAAGTCCTTGAAGCCCTTCATTCTTCCCCCCGGGCGTGCCGTACTCGCCGGAACGCCGATCATGTAGACGGATGAGATTTCAGCCGCACATTACCTCTCCGCAACGGCCACAAATGACCCGAAAACACAGCTGGCCCGCCAACACCTCGACCCAGTCTGCTGGCGCTCGCGGCGATGATCAGCGCCAGGCGCACCGTCCACCTACAGCTATGAGCTCGCGCTCCTGCTGCAATCCGCGCCGGGGTGCCTCGATTGTGTTTCATAGGCTTTCGCTATGACTTACTTCGCCAGGTACCGGACGCCGGCGATCGGCTTCGACACCATTGCCGGGCGTAACGAGGGACTGCGCCGCATCGTGCTTGCAGCTGGCCAGCTCGGCGCCAGCGAGGGTGGCCCGCTGCATTTGCATCACGGCGAGGAAATCCTGCACATCCTGTCAGGAGAGGTCGAGGTGACCGTCGGCTCCGAGATCCGACGGTGCCTTGCAGGAGACGTTGTCATCATTCCGACTGACACTCCCCATCGATTCACCACGATCACCCAAACCACAATGGAAGTCGTGGCCGAGCTCGACGCTGGGCAGATCTTCCCAGTCCCGGACGCGGATGGCACAACTCGCCTGGTGGAGGTCTACCGGCCGGATATGCCGTGGAGCCGGCAGCCGCCGCCGGGCTTTGACTGGACCTCCGACGACGAGATGAACGAGATCCTCGAGCGGGCCGGCTCAAGCGACGCCTCCCGCTGACGGCCTCCCCTCCGCAGGCTCTCCAGCGTCTTAGCGGGTCCAGAAGTCTTCAGGGTGTCGGCCGGGGCGGAAGCCGAAATGTTCCAGCAAGGCAGTCGCCTCGGGGAAGTGGGCGGCTAGTCCATGCGTACTGTGATCATCACTGCCGAAGCTGACGGCACGTCCGCCCGCATCGGCCCACCACTGCGGGATCCACGGTCGTAGCGGGCGACCGGTGTTCATCTCCAGGGCGCGGCCGCTTGCGGCGATTGCGCGCATTGCTTGTCGGAATCCGTCTTCGAAGGGGCGCGGGTCGAACGGGCCATGCTTCTCAGTCGGCCAATAGCGCACGGCGTAGTCGATGTGCGTGAAGACCTCAAAGTTTGCCGCCGCCGTCGACCATCCTCAAGGCCTCGGCAAGATAGGTCCAGATGACCTCGGCAGGCTCCGACAACTCCCGGAACAAGGTTGGAGGCTCGCTACGGGGTCCACGGAATGGCAGCGTGTGCAGCGAGCCATTCACCCGATCAAGCGCCGACAAGTCGAGCACCGCCGCGGCGGCCTGGCTGTCGAGATGGGGCTGGCCGAACTCAACGCCGGTGAGGATGCGCAGGCCGGGAAACAGACGACGGCAACGCTCAACGCTCTCGTAATAGCCCTCGACATCCATCAGCGGCGGCTGCACCAAACCGTCATCATCGATCAGAGGTCGGAGGTGTTCAAGGAAATCCTCAGGCGCCGCCATCCATCCACTGA
>DASVEX010000094.1:0-4401 GCA_036380335.1 Propionibacteriaceae bacterium
AGCACGTTCACGAGGAATGCGATCAGCACCGTCAGCAGGCTCTGATCGACCTGCTTCGATTCCCGCGGGCTCTCCGTCGCTACGACCTCACCGGCCATGCTTCGACCTTATCCACCGCCGCATGCCGACTTAGATTGCTAGCTGGCTGCCAGGTTCCACTCAGGTGATTGCTAGGTACGGGCTCCACACTATTTCCGCAACGCCTGTGAACCGACGACAAGGAGTACCGAGAAACGTGGCAGTCTCGATAAAAACTGCAGTCGCAATAGGCTCAGGACTGCTAGTGCTGGGCGCCGGCATGGGAGTAGCAAGTGCTGCGTACGCTGACACACCAGTTGTGCCTAACCCGACGACCGCGCCCACTATTGCCCCCGCGCCGGACAATCCAGCTGCGCCCGCGCCTGGCAATCCGGCACCGCAAAATGGAGCCCCAGCATGGCCGATGAGCCCTGAGCAGGAGGAGGTCCTGGTCAAGACCTTGTCCAGCATGCTCGGCGCCGACGAGGCCGAGGTCAGGGCGGCTCTGGACCAGGTCCGCGCGGATTATGCGGAAAAGGGGCCGGCCGCTTTGGACCCTTGGCTGGATAAGGCGGTCCAGGCAGGCATTTTGACCCAAGATGAAGCCGATGCTCTGCGCAGAATGGTTGAACAGGGCGGGATTGACCTCGGTCCCCGGTGAGTCCCTGGTCTAACGGCCGCCACTCATGATCTTGGCAAGATCTGCGGTGCGCTGGTTCGTGAAGATGTCCTCCAACATCACCGGCGCACCATCAGATCCGGTGAGCGGGACTCGCCAGTTGGGATATTCATCAATGGTCCCCGGCTGATTCTGTAGCTGCCGTTCGCCGACCGCGTCAGCCAGCGAGAGGTTGAGCAGTCGCGACGGAGTCCAGGTCAAATAGCGGTGCAAGGCTTCGATGGTCTCCTCCACATCTGCCTCGGGCCGCAACGCGTCCCGATCGCGCAGGTTGTCAAGCCACGCCTGGCGATCGGCTTGATCGGCTAGCAGCTCCTCGTCCAAGGAGCGGGTCAAGACGCCGAGCTGATCACGCAGCCGCACGTGATCACCTGTCAGAAAGCCGGCCGTGGGCGGCAGGTCGTGGGTGGTGACTGAGGCCAAGCAGTATTCCCGCCACTTCTCCGGAGCGAGGGGCTTTCCGTCACCATCCCAATCGAACTCGAACCACAAGATCGATGTGCCGAGAATCCCTCGCTCCCGCAGGTAGTCACGAGCCCATGGCTCGACAGTCCCGAGATCCTCCCCGACCACAGCAGCGCCAGCGCGGTGGGCCTCCAGCGCAAGAATGCCGATCATCGCCTCGTGGTCGTAGCGGACATACGTTCCCTGGGTGGGAGGTGCGCCCTGCGGAATCCACCACAGCCGAAACAGCCCGATGACATGATCAACACGCAGGCCGCCGGCGTGCCTCAAGATCGTTGAGACCATGTCGCGGATGGGCGCGTACGCCGTAGCGGCGAGTCGATCGGGACGCCACGGTGGCTGATTCCAATCCTGCCCATGCTGATTGAACGCATCGGGCGGGACACCGACCGTGACACCTGCGGCATAGCTGTCCTGCAAGCCCCACGCGTCCGCGCCACGTGAATTCACGCCGACGGCCAGGTCGTGCATCACCCCGAGTGCCATGCCCGCGCGTTGGGCCACCTGCTGCACACCGCCCAGCTGCTCGTCCATCAGCCACTGCAACCAGCAGTGGAAGTCGATCTTGGCCGACTGTGCCACTGCGAAGGCGGCGACAGCAGGGGATTCAGGGTCTTGGAGTTCGGCCGGCCAATCGGAGAAGTTCGGGCCATACTCCTCCGACAGCGCAGCCCAGCTCGCAAACCTCTCCAAGCCGCGGGCCTCACGACGCCGATACGCAGCGAACGAGGCCTCTCGGCCCGGCGTACGCGGCACCGAAAAGATAATCTCGAGTGCGTCGCGCTTGGCCTGCCAGGAGCGATCACGATCAATCTGAGCTGAGTCGGCGATCGCGGCAAGTAGCTTGGCTTTGATCACCTCGATCGTCTCCCGCCGTTCGGCGTCGGCCACGGCGTACTCCGGAATGCGTTCTGGTCGCAGATAGAGCGGATTGGCAAAGCGACGACTGCTGGGCAGGTATGGCGAGGGTTCCATCGGCGCTACCGGCTCGGCAGCATGGAGCGGATTGACGAGGATGAAATCCGCCTCATGTTCGGCAGCCGACCACACCGCGAGGTCCTCGAGATCAGTCAGGTCGCCAACGCCCCAGGACTGCTGTGAGCGGACGCTGTAAAGCTGAGTGGCGAAACCCCAGCCGCGACGCTGCCCCATCCGCTCCGGAGAGCCCACCCACTGCGGGGTGACGATCAATGGCATCGATGCTTGCCGCGCCCCGCTCGTGGCCTTCAGAGTGTGGTAGCCGAGCGGCAGATCCGCAGGGATTTCGAAGGACGCCTCACCGACCCAGCCGTCATCAATGCGTTGTGGCGGTGTCCAGTTCTCCAGCTGAGGCAGCTGATTCCTGGTCCCGCCAGTCTCGAGTTCGATCCAGACGGTGACCGGATCCCCGTGCGGCACGTGCGCCCACACCGAAGCGGTGCGACCTTCTCGGATCACCATGCAGGGTGGCAACATCTGCGTCCACGGCCGGCGGTGATGATTCGCCAACGCAGCAGCTGCCGCTTCCGGCGTAGTGGCGTCAATGTCGAGAGCGGCAAGCACTACAACGATGGTGTCAGCACTGACCGAAATGTGCCGGCCTTGCCAATCCCAGTACTCGGTGGCAATACCGAAGGCCTCTGCGAGGTCGGCGAGGGTCGGGTCAAGTTCTGGGCGGTCAAGTTCTGGCACGGCGCCAATCTTGGCAGTCTTCGCAGCTATTCGACCTCGTGGGCGGCGAGCTGCCCGCATGCGCCGTCGATCTCGCGACCACGCGTGTCCCGCACGGTGACCGGCACACCCCTGGCCCGCAGTCGGCGAACGAACTCTTCCTCATCACTACGTCGGGACGCGGTCCATACCGACCCAGGCGTGGGATTCAGTGGGATCAAATTGACGTGCGCCCAACCCCAATTGCCGCGGCGCCGCAATACCTTGGCGAGCTGCTCGGCGCGGAAAGCCTGATCGTTGATATCGCGAATCAGGATGTATTCGATGGAAACCCGGCGCTTGGTCGTTTTCGCGTACTCCCACGCCGCGTTGATCACTTCCTCGACGTTCCACCGTGTATTGATCGGCACCAGCTCATCACGCAGCTCGTCATCAGGTGCGTGGAGCGAGAGCGCGAGAGTGAGCGGAATTCCTTCGGTTGCAAGTTGCTGCATTCGCGGCACCAGCCCGACTGTCGAGACCGTGATACCGCGGGCACCGAGTCCCAGACCATCGGGAGTCGGAGTGATCAACTGTCGAACGGCGCCGATGACCGCGTTGTAGTTGGCCAACGGCTCACCCATGCCCATGAACACGATGTTGCGGACCCGCCCGCTACCGCCGGGAACCCGACCGCGGCGCAGCTTCCGCTCACCGTCCATGACTTGCTCGACGATCTCGGCGGTACTCATATTGCGTTGCAATCCGGCCTGTCCGGTGGCGCAGAACGGGCAGGCCATCCCGCATCCGGCCTGGCTGGAGACGCACATGGTGACTCGATCGCGGTAGCGCATCAAGACGCTCTCGACGAGTGCACCGTCGTACATCCGCCACAGGGTTTTGACAGTGGTATCGCTGTCGCATCTGAGTTCCCGGATCGGCGTCAGCAGTCTCGGCATGAACTTCTCGGCGAATGTCTCGCGCACTCCGCCGGGCAAGTCCGTCCACTCCGCAGAATCGTCGCGCAGCCCCTCGAAGTAGTGCGCAGACAGCTGCCTGGCCCGATAGGCAGGATGACCAAGTGCTTCGATGTGCTCGCGGCGCTCCCCCGGACTCAGATCGGCCCAGTGGCGTGGTGGCCGTCCTCGACGAGGATGCTCCTCAACGACGAGCTCCAGTGAACGGTTCATCCGCCGGGCACCAGGAGATACATCGTCACATTGAACCTTGTCCTTGAGCGCGAACAGTGCCGTCCCTTACCTGGCCGCAAGCCTATTCCTCCCGGAACCCGTGCGGCCCGTGCGGTCAGTAGCGGCTAGTGAAGTGAAATTCCACGTGAAATCGGAGCGGAGATGTTCGTGAACCAAAACTCCCTCAGGTGTTTGACACCTTGTTTAACACCCACTAGGTTTGAGGCATGAGCACGGAGGCCCGGGAGAGTGTCGAAGACATCATCTCCGCCCTGCTCGAAGAAGCCGCCGTCGCCATCCGCTGGGCACAGCAATACGAGGCGTCCAAACGGCAGGGTCTCCGCAACTCGGTGCCGATCTACAAGGCACGGGCCGAGGTTGCTCTCCAAGCCGTCAAGCACCTAGAGGAGGCGCTGTAAT
>DASVEX010000095.1:0-13025 GCA_036380335.1 Propionibacteriaceae bacterium
GTCACCGGGCTTGAAACCGATGATGGCGGGCACATCGAGCGGAGATGGCAGGTAGGCGATCACGGCATCCAGCAACGGCTGTACACCCTTGTTCTTGAAGGCGCTGCCACACAGTACGGCAGTGATCTTGGATGCAAGCACCGCGCGGCGAATCGAATCCTGGAGCAGCTCCGGAGTGATCGAGTCCTCGTCGGTCAGGTAGGCCTCCATCATGTGATCGTCATGATCGGCCACCAGCTCGATCAGCGCATGGCGTGCCGCCTGCGCCTGATCGACCAGGTCGGCGGGAATCTCTTCGACCGCGTAGTCTTCGCCGATCTTGGTCTCACCGCGCCAAGTAAGAGCGCGCATCTTGATCAGGTCCACGACGCCGATGAAGTTCGCCTCAGAGCCGATCGGCAGTTGCACGACAGCCGGTATGGCGTTCAACCGCTCCTTGATCGTCTCGACGCAGTGCTCGAAGCTTGCGCCCGTACGGTCCAGCTTGTTGACGAAGCAGATACGTGGCACCCGGTAGCGATCCGCCTGCCGCCACACGGTCTGGCTTTGTGGCTCGACGCCGGCGACGCCATCGAAGACCGCCACGGCACCGTCGAGCACCCGCAGCGAACGCTCCACCTCAATAGTGAAGTCCACGTGCCCAGGAGTGTCGATGATGTTGATCTGGTGATCTTTCCAATGGCAGGTCGTAGCGGCGGAGGTGATCGTGATCCCCCGCTCTTGCTCCTGCTCCATCCAGTCCATGGTCGCGGCACCCTCGTGCACTTCACCGATCTTGTAGTTGATACCGGTGTAGAAGAGGATGCGCTCGGTCGTCGTAGTCTTGCCCGCGTCAATGTGGGCCATGATCCCGATGTTGCGGACCTTGGACAGGTCAGTCTTAATGTCGACAGCCATATGTGAATCTCTCTGAGTTGTCAGCGTTTCAGCGGCCTATAGCCAGCTGAGAGGCTGACAAGTCGGCGTAATTACCAGCGGTAGTGGGCGAAGGCTTTGTTAGCCTCAGCCATCTTGTGAGTGTCCTCGCGGCGCTTGACTGCGGCGCCCAGGCCGTTCGAGGCGTCAAGCATCTCGTTCATCAGCCGCTCGGCCATGGTCTTCTCGCGACGCTGCCGCGAGAAGCTCACCAGCCAGCGCATCGCCAATGTGGTGGCGCGGGCGGGTTTGACTTCGACCGGCACCTGGTACGTCGCGCCGCCAACCCGGCGGCTCTTGACCTCGAGTGAGGGCCGCACATTGTCGAGCGCACGCTTGAGGGTCTGCACCGGATCCACCCCGGTCTTGGTGCGCGTCCCCTCCATCGCGGTGTAGACGATGTTCTGCGCAACCGTCTTCTTGCCGTTCCACAAGATCTTGCTGACAAGTTGGCTCACCAGTGGCGACCCGTACACCGGGTCGGCAATCACCGGGCGCTTCGGCGCGGGACCCTTGCGAGGCATTACTTCTCCTTCTTCGCGCCGTAGCGGCTGCGAGCCTGCTTGCGGTTCTTCACTCCCTGGGTATCCAGCGAGCCGCGGATGATCTTGTAGCGAACGCCCGGCAGATCCTTGACGCGTCCCCCACGTACCAGCACCATCGAGTGCTCCTGCAGGTTGTGGCCGACACCCGGGATATATGCGGTGACCTCGATCCCAGAGGACAGCCGGACACGAGCGACCTTCCGGAGCGCCGAATTGGGCTTCTTCGGCGTGGTCGTGTACACCCGTGTGCACACGCCGCGACGCTGAGGCGAACCCTTGAGCGCAGGCGTCTTGGTCTTGCTCACCTTGTCCTCTCGGCCCTTGCGGACCAGCTGCTGAATTGTGGGCACCGCGTTGTATCTCTTTTCTTTATGTCGAGTGGCTGCGACCCTTCGGATGTTCCGAGCGGTCAGGCGTGCGAACACCGCCGGTACAAAGACATTCGGGCACGCACAAAGTGTCGGGCAAGCCCGAACACAACGATCTAGGCTATCTGCTGCTCTTGCCGGGGTCAAAAAAATAGCCGCTTCAGCCAGCTAGCCGCTTGTGTAGCAAGAGTGGCGCCGGTTCTATTCCCACTCGCTGCCCAACAAATAGGCACTAGCTAATCCAGCAGGAAGACCTCCCGGCGCCGCACCATCTCGAGTGTGCCGCGGTCGAGGTATGACTCAGCGGCCAGCAGCCGCGGGAGCAAATCACGCTCGGTCGTGGTCGCCCGGAAAACGAGGCCAATGTTGACCTGATGATCGGGTTGATGAATGACCTCGATCGGATCGCCTGTCCTGATGGTGCCGGCTCTGATCACGCTGAGGTAGGCCCCCGGCCGGCCATCTGCGGTGAACCGCTTTGCCCAGCCCTTCTCGCCCATCCAGCCTCGGAAGGTTGCACACGGGATGCGAGGCGCCGTCACCTGTAGAACGACCTCCGGGCCGACCCGCCAGCGCTCCCCGATCCGTGCATCGTTGATCTCAAGGCCCAGCGTGGTGAGGTTCTCGCCGAAGAACCCATTCGGGAGCTCGCGCTCAAGCCTTCGCTCCCACTCGTCTAGGTCCTCACGTTGAAAGGCGTAGACGGCTTGACTGTCACCGCCGTGGTGCTTGCCGTCGCCGATGAAGTCCCCCTCCAGACCGCTACCCAGGCCGCTGGTCTTCGGCCCAGGTGCCCGAACCTTGACAGGCTCGAGCGTGGGTTGCTTGCCGATGCCCGTCCAGCCCGTCTTCTTGTGCGGGTTGGGGCGCGGACGTCCGATATTGACCGAGTCGAGCCGTGCCACCGTGTCAGGCTACGTGCTCAGCGGCGAAGAAAGGTGGTGACGTCTCGGAAGAATTCCGGGGCGGTGACCAGAGCATGACCTCGATTTCGATACATGATCAGCTTTCCGTTCGGCATCCGGAACGCCGTCTCCGCAAACATTTCCGGGGTCCAGAAGGGGTCTTGTGCACCGCAGACCACCAGTGTCTCGGTTGAGATGTCGCGAAGCCGGTCTCGCACGTCAAAGGCATACTCTGCTCGCAGCATGGCAATCGCGTCAGTCGGGTTCTCGATCGTGACGCGCTTTGCAGCAAGCATCGCCAATGGTGCCAGCAGGGCCCGGATCCAGCGCCATCGGATCTTGGCCTGGAGCGAGTCGAGGATGAGCTCCCTGGAATAGCCACCTGTCTCTTCGACCGAACTCAGCATCTTTTCCTGAGCGTGCTTGGCCAGCGGCCCAAGCGTGTACGCAGCACAGGCGATCACGGCCTTGCGAGCTGCATCAGGCCGGTCCGCGATCAGTTGGAGGGCGAGAGATCCACCCGTGCTAGCGCCCAACACGTCTACCGGCTGACCGAAATGATCGAGAATCGCGTCGGCATGCCGTTCGGCAACCTCTGCGAAGCTGATATCCGGCGCCATTCCCGGCCATCGATTGGTGAAGTACACCTCGAAACCGGCCCGGGCCAACGGATTGATCGTTCGCAATGTGAGGGTTCGCTCGAGGCCGGGTCTCGGGTTGCGATGGTTTGGCGTCGAGCCGCATAGATAGACCAGCGGCTCACCGGACCCGACTGCGAGGTACGGCAGGCCGCCGCTGAAGGTCCCTTCCCGAACAGCACTGGTCACCACGGGCTCATTCTGCTCCGTGCGCTGTGCGTCAGCTGGGCGCTGCTGTGTGCGCCGTATGAATGAACCGATTCGCTGAGAACGGGCCTTTTCGCGGCTCTAGCCTGTGAGAGCAGACCGCCTGCAGCTACGCGCCTTCCGATCCAGGAAAGAGTTGATCATGATGCGGATCGACCACCGAGAAGAAGACCTGGAGAACCATGATCGCGGCCTCGACTACGATCTGCCACGTCTGCTGCACCGGCGCGGCCTGCTCAAGCTGGTAGCTGGCGCCGGCCTTGCCGGGGCCGGCATGATCACGCTTGGGGCCTGCGCGCCTGATGGCGACACCGCTCAGGCCACGCAGACCAGCGACACCGCCGATGGCGAGATACCAGAGGAAACATCCGGCCCATATCCGGGCGACGGCTCCAATGGGGCGAATGTGCTGACCCAGAGCGGCATCGTACGCAGCGACATCACCTCGAGCTTCGGATCGAGTACGACCAAGGCCCGAGGGCGTACCGCTCAGCATCACCATGACGATCAACGACTTCGCGAACAACAAGTCACCGCTGGCGGGCGGCGCCGTGTACGTGTGGCACTGCGACCGCGAAGGTCGGTATTCCCTCTATTCCCAAGGTGTCACCAACGAGAACTATCTGCGTGGCGTTCAAGAGGCCGATGATGGTGGCCAGGTGCGATTTACCACGATCTTCCCGGCCTGCTACTCCGGCCGCTGGCCGCATATTCACTTCGAGGTGTACCCGAGTCTGGCTAAGGCGACCAGCAGTGCGAACAAGATCGCCACGTCGCAGATGGCGCTTCCCGAGGCGACCGCGAAGGCAGTTTACGCAACGAATGGATACGAGCAGAGCGTGAGCAATCTGAGCCGCGTGAGCTTGGCCAGCGACAACGTCTTCAGCGATGGATACGACCTGCAGATCCCGACAGTAAAGGGCGACCCATCCAGCGGTTACGAGCTCACCTTCAGTTGCGCGGTCTGAGCCGCCGAACCGCGGGCCACCGACGAGCTCAATGCCCGCTGATGCGTCGGTACGTTCCGCTCAGAAAGTCCTCCATCTCGGCGTCTTCATTGAGTCGTAGCCGAATCCGGTAGCTGAGCTGATCGTCAGCAACTGCGAAATGATGCTCGGCCACACCTTGTGGCGTCGTCTTCTGCATGATCAACTCGTCGTTCTGCCAGCCGCCATGCGCCGGCTGCGGCGGGTATCCATAGGAGTCGAAGAACCACCACAAGATTGGCGTCGGCGTAGCCGGAGAGATCACATCAGCGTTATCGATCATGAAAACGCCGTGGCCGGAGAACTCCTCGGCGTCCGCCCGCACCTGCCGGTAGTCCTGCAGGACTACCTGAGCACCGACGTCTAGCTTGAAGACGATCATCGCCCTTGCCGATGTTGCCGGGGCCCACGGTGAGGCGGCCTGCTGTTCGATACCTGTCCAGTTACCGAGTAGTGGCAAGAAGAGTTCGCGGAGCCGCACGCCCCTATTCTGAGCTGCAGTCGGGCTTGGCGATTCTCTTGTTGGCGGCTTCTGGCCGCGCTGATACGAAGGAGAGCAGCTTCGTGGACGTCATACTGCTTCCGTCCAACCGTCCCGCCGACCGCTTCTACCGTGGCGGCCGGAAAATCACCGAGTTCCGGAGAGAGCCGTCCGGCGGCGACCGCGAGCCGGAGGATTGGATTGCATCGACCACATTGCTTGCCGGTGAGGAATCTCTTGGCCTCAGCGCCCTTCCCGACGGTCGATCCTTGAAGGCTGCGATCGACGAGGATCCTCGAGCCTGGCTGGGACATGCGCATGTCGAGCGCTTCGGCGCCGACACGCGCCTCCTCGTGAAGCTGCTAGACGCCGGTCAGCGCCTTCCGGTGCATGCCCATCCGCATGCTTCGTTCGCGGCTCAGCACCTCGGCAGGAGGCACGGCAAAGCCGAGGCCTGGTACATCGTCGAAGGTGGAGCGGTCTACCTCGGCCTGAGGCAAGACCTCACCGTCGGCGACCTCAAGTCGCTGGTGACCAGCCAAGAGGTCGAGACAATGCTTGGCCTGCTCCACCGAGTCGACGTGCATTCGGGCGACGTCGTCTATGTGCCGCCCGGTGTCCTGCACGCGATCGGCGAAGGTGTGTTCCTGGTGGAATTGCAGGAGCCCGAGGACCTGTCGATCCTCTTGGAGTGGCGTGACTTCGAGTTGGACGGTGAACGTGACGGACATCTCGGGCTTGGATTCGATGTCGCGCTAGAGGCTGTCGAATGCCGCAGCCGAGGTAACGGGGAAATCCGCGAGCTGATACGTCCGGCCGGGTTCGGGTCTTCGGTTCTGCCTGACGCGGCAGACCCGTATTTCCGACTGGAGCGCGTTGCGCTGAACGGCGAAGCGACGCTCGAGCCCGGCTTGGCTGTTCTCGTGATGCTCACCGGACAGACGAATGTCGAGTACGGACGAAGAACGCAGTTGGTAAGCGGCAACACAGCAGTTGCGCCAAACGCATCCGGACACCTCAGACTCCACGGGCGCGGTGAGCTGCTGGCCTGCCGCCCACCCTTGCCGGCGTGACCGTGTCCCCCTTCCTGTGCTGCTCGCGCATCGCGCTTGGAACCCGCCGCCGCCGTCGTCGTCGCTCGCGGAGGAAAGAACGCCTCCGCTCACTCCTCGCTCCGTGCGGCGGCGCGCGATTCCCGACGCTCGCAGCACGACCCCATGCTTCGGAGTCCTAATCACTTGCGCGCGACGACGAGTAGACCTCGATATCTGAAGCCTTGACGGCTGCCCACACTTCGCTGCCGGGCCTTAAGTCCAGGTCGGCGACCGCCGACGGCGTTATTTCGGCCAGGATGCTGGACGTACGGTCGGGAACTTCACCAACCTCCACGCGTACGCCTTCACCGTGCGGCTCGAGCGTGACCAGGCGGCCTGCCCAGAGGTTGCGGGGGGATCCGTCGGGACGATGCACGAACAAGGAGACTGCTGCCGGGCGGAAGGCGACGTAGACATCTCCCGAGACGGGCTGAGCCAGCTCGACAAATCCTCCGCTAGGCAACAACACCCGGTGACCTTCGCCGCGGCCCGCCAGCAGGTTGAGGCCGACGAGCCTGGCGACGTAGTCGGTTCGCGGCTGACGGGCCACCTGCAGCGGGGTGCCCTGCTGCACCACGCGGCCATGCTCTACGACGATGAGCCGATCTGCCAGCACGGACGAGTCGATCGGGTCGTGCGTCACGAGCAACGTCGCTCCGGAGAAATCGGCCAGGTGGCGACGGACCTCGGTGCGTACTAGCAGGTGGGTTTTGGCGTCGAGGGCAGCCAGCGGCTCATCCAGCAAGAGCAACCGAGGCTCGGTCGCCAGAGCCCGGGCCAGTGCCACTCGCTGGGCCTGCCCTCCAGACACTGAGCGCGGCTTAGCATTCGCAAGATCAGCAATGCCCACGCGCGACAGCCACACCGCAGCACGCTGCCGGGCTTCACGCCTCTCCGATCCGCGCACCAGCGGCCCAAATGCGACATTGTCGAGCACGGTGAGGTGGGGAAACAGCAGATAGTCCTGAAACACCACTCCTATTGGGCGCTCGTGCGGCGCTCGATGGATACCCGACCCCGCATCGGCAACAAGGCTTCCACCGATCGCAATATGCCCTGAGGTGAGCCGAAGCAGTCCGGCTAGTGCGCGGAGCGCCGTCGATTTGCCGGCGCCGTTTGGGCCGAGCAATGCGACTACCTCTCCAGCCCCTATCTCGAGCTCAATGTCCAGGGCAAAGTCGCCGCGTCGTACGCCAAGATCGGCCGACAACTCGGCTACCACCTGTTCACCCAGCGTTCCCGGAGCAGAGCCAGGACTGCGACTGATACGCCAAGCAGCAGCACCGAAAGCAACAATGCTGAGCCGGGATCGGTTTCCAACGCCAGATAGACCTCGAGTGGCATGGTGCGCGTCGTGCCCGGAAAGCTGCCCGCGAACGTGATCGTCGCACCGAATTCGCCCAGAGCACGGGCCCAGGCAAGCACGGCGCCGGCCGCGATGCCGGGCCCTATCAACGGCAAGGTGATGCGCCGAAAGACCGTCACCGGACGCGCTCCCAGAGTTGAGGCTGCCTCTTCGTAGCGACGATCTGAAGCGCGCAGCGCACCTTCCACAGACAACACCAGAAAGGGCAACGCCACGAAGACCTGAGCCAAGATCACCGCGTACGGGGTGAAGGGAAACGCGAAACCCGTGAGCTGGTAAAGCGGTCGACCGAGCAGTCCCGTCCGGCCGAGCACAGTGAACAAGGCGACTCCCCCAACCACAGGCGGCAACACCAAGGGGATAGTGATCAGCGCGCGCATCAGCGAGGCGCCACGCAGGTTCGGCCGGGCGAGCAGCCAGGCAAGCGGCACACCGATGAGCAGCACGATGATCACCGAAACAGTGGCAGTGATCAGGGAGAGTTTCAGTGCCTGTAGTGCGCCGGCACCGGTGAGGACAGCTCCGGCCTCGGCCCACGGGGCACGGATCACCAGCCCGAGGAGGGGCAAGACCAAGAACAGCAAAGCTATGGCGGCCGGCACGGCGAGCAACAACGGGACGCGGCTCTGCCAGGGCGGGGGGTCAGTCGTGCGGGCACCGGCGGCGCGCTTGGTCGCCGGTCTTGCGCCGCTCAGGGTCGGCTCAGCGTCAGGGCTGGGCAAAGCCTGCCTTGGCCAGCACCGCCTGGCCCTCGGGCGAGAGGACGTAGTCGACGAAGGCCTGCGCCACTGCTGGGTTCTTCGAGTCCTTCAGAGTAGCGATGGGATAGGTATTGATCGCCTGCTGCGCTTCCGGGAATTGGATCCCGTCGACCGTGTCTCCTGCAGCGATCACATCGGTTTTGTAGACCAACGCAGCATCGACTTCGTCAGATGCGACCTTCTGCAGGGTCGCCTTGACATCCTGCTCCAAGGTGTCTGGCTTGGGGACGATCTTCGCCTCGGCAAAGACCTTGACCGCCGCTGCGCCACAAGGCACCTGCGGCGCACACAACGCGATCCTTCGGCTCTCGTCGCCGAAGTCTTTCAATCCTGTGATCTTGTGTGGATTGCCTTTAGGCACAGCGATCTCGAGGGTGTTGGACACAAAGTCCTTCGGCGTGTTCGCAGCACCGGCTGCCGTCACGGTCTTCATCGTTGCTGGACTTGCTGCCGCGAACACGTCGGCTGGGGCGCCCTGCACGATTTGGGCTGCCAGCGTGGCGCTTGATCCAAAGCTGAAAGTGACCTTGCTGCCGGGATTCTTCGCCTCGAAATCCTTTCCGATCTGGGTGAACGCCTCGGTGAGAGAAGCAGCTGCGAGGACGGTGATGGCTCCGCCGGC
This sequence comes from Propionibacteriaceae bacterium, assembly GCA_036380335.1. GTDB lineage: Bacteria > Actinomycetota > Actinomycetes > Propionibacteriales > Propionibacteriaceae > Microlunatus. The sequence goes on from DASVEX010000095.1 coordinate 8,889, forward strand.
TGAAGATCCCTCGGTACTGGGCGAAGGGGCGCTCGCTTGGGGCTGTGCGCCCCCGCAAGCGGAGAGCAGCAGGCCGAGGACCGCGGCGATGGCGATCAACACCAGACTCTTACCGGTCTTTGGAACGAGTGTTGTGTTCATAGATCTGCTGGCACCTCGACGACGACGTGGGTGGATTTCACCGAGGCGACCGCGAGCACCCCGGGTTCGAGCTGGAGCTCGGTTGCCGCCTCAGCTGACATCAGCGAGACGACCCGAAAAGGACCACACTGCATGTCGACCTGCGCCATGACAGAGTCCTTGATCACCCGGGTCACCAGTCCTGTGAAACGGTTTCGAGCGCTTTCGGCGACTGGCGTGCCCAGATCGGGTGCCGTGGCTATCTCTTGAGCATGTGCGGCGAGCTCGGCCCCGTCGATCGTGGCTGGGCCGCCACTAGTGGCATGCAACCGACCGGAATCGATCCAGCGGCGTACGGTGTCGTCCGAGACCCCGAGTAGCGCGGCAGCTTGTGCGATCCGATAATGCGGCACGAAAAGTGATCCTAGTCCGCTAACGCGGATTTCTTTGCACACCGGTGACGACACGGGTTAACTCGGAATGTCGGTGCTGGCTCTTCTGCCCTCAAGACAACAGACTTCCTTCTGTGATCTCTGCTCGGGGGAGAGTCATCGTGATCACCGGCGCGATGGCAGCCGGGAAGTCGACGGTTGCCGACCTGCTGGCCATTCGGCTGCCCAGGTCGGTTCACATCCACGGCGACATGTTTCGCCGGATGGTGGTGAACGGTCGCGCGGACATGACGCCTAATCCGAGCCCAGATGCAATCGCTCAGCTGAATCTGCGTTATGACTTAGCGGCCATGGCCGCAGACCGCTACGCCGAGGCCGGCTTCGACGCCATCGTCCAGGACGTGATCTTGGGCAAGGACCTGGCCGACTTCGTCAAACGCATTGCGTCGCCGGATCGATATCTGGTGGTGCTCTCACCCCGCGTCTCCGCGCTGGAATGGCGCGAGGAACAGCGTATGAAGACCGGATACGTCCACTTTTCTCCCGACGCTCTGGATGCGGTACTGCAAAGGGAGACAGCACAGATCGGCTATTGGCTGGATTCCAGTAGCCAGACCTCGGATGAGACGGTGCAGGACATTCTCGCGAATCTGCAACGGGCGGCGGTGTAAAGCTGTATCACGGCGCAGTGTTCTATCCCGCTTGACAAGCGGCTACGTAAGCGCTAACGAAGGTGGGAGATTGTCCGATTCCCGTCCGGAGCGGGAGCCCGTCCCGTGACGCCCGGGAAGTGGGGGTACGAACGTGAGGCCATGACAGCAACGAGGCTCGGCCCGGTCCGTGCACCGGAAGCTACCGGGCTCCCGCTCGCCGGCCAGCCGGTGGTCGTCGCAAAGCCTCGGTCTCCAGCGCTAGCGTTGCGCCTCGGGCTTGCGGGGATAGCGGCAGCCTCGGCCGTCGTTGGCTGGGTGCTATTTAGCGGCGCCGACCCATCGCTGTGGACGGAGGGCTACTGGGCGGTGCGGGAGCTTTTGCCGGCGGCCATCGTCTTCTCCATCGGCGGCGCGGTGCTGCTTCGCTATCCCAAGGCGCGCTGGCCCGCCGGCGCCTTGCTGCTCTGCGGGTTGCTGGCCGGGCTCGCCCTGCTGTTTGCCGGGCTGTGGTGGGACTCGATGATGGTGCACGGCGCGCTCGCCCTACCGCTGTTCCTAGCAAACGGCATCGCGACGGACCTCTTCATAGGCCTGTCACTGACGGTACTGCCGCAGCTCTACCCCGACGGGCCGCTGCCCGGCAGGCTCTGGAGGATCCTGCTCGGCGTCTCGGCCGGACTCGTCGTGATCGCGACATTAAAGAATCAGTACAACTTCCCGACGATCTCCAATCTTGCCGAGTTTTACTTCTGGTCGACCGTCGTCGGCCTCGGCTGGCTCATCGCTCTCTCGTCGCTGATCGTTCGCTGGCGGCGAGGCGATGCCCTGTTGCGGCGGCAGACCGTCGGGTTCGCAGCCGTGACGGTGATCATGATCGCGGTGCTCTTCCTCTCCACCGCGTACGGACCGCTCCCCTATCTCGAGCCCACCGTGATCGTCGCGCTGTGGCCGCTGGCCGTCGTGATCGCGATCGCAGTCGCCGTGCTGCAATACCATCTGTACGACGTCCGGCTCGTCATCCGGCGGGTCGTGGTGTACGGCGGACTCACCATCGCGCTGACCGCCCTCTTCGTCGGGGTCTACTTCGCCGTACTGGCCGCCCTCTCAGGCCAGGTCGTGGCGGGCCGCTACCGCTGGGTGGCGGTGGCTGTAGCCACTGCGGCCGTCCTGGCCGCCGAGCCGGTGCGGCGACGCATCCAGATCCGGCTGGAGCGCCGCTTCCTCGGTGAGCGGGGCGACCCGTTACGGGTGCTGGCCAGGCTCCACGCAACCATGTCGAACGGGGACGAAGATGAGAAGACTGTGTACACAACCATCACCCGCACGGTGGCCGACGCCGTTCGCTCGCCCTCGGTAGCCCTCGCCCTGCATCGCGGAGCGCAGCTTGAGACCGTATCGGTCACAGGCACGGAGCAGAACGCGGCGCTGGTCTTGCCGCTGGACTACCGGGGCGAGCGGATGGGCGAGATGCGCGTTAGCACACGCACCCCCGGAGAACCGTACGGCCGAGTCGACCGGGCGCTGCTGGACCAGCTCGCCATCCAGACCTCCGCCCTTGTGTACGCGTTGCGCCGCGACACCGAGTTGCAGGCGACGCGCCGACGCTCCCTGGAGTCGGTGGCCGAAGAGCGTGCTCGCCTGGGACGCGATTTACACGACGGCATCGCCCCGCTGCTGGCCGGGGCGGGGCTGACTGCCGAGGCATTGCGCAAGGGCATGACCCCGGGCACGACGGACGAGCAAGACGCCGAACGGCTGGCTTCGCGGCTGCGGAACGCCGCAACTGAGATCCGCCGCCTCGCCCATGATCTGCAACCCGCTCCGGTCAGCGACCGCGGGCTCGAGGCCGCGCTGGCGGACTACATCACCACGCTTGACGCACCAGAGATGCCGAAAATCCGGCTCCGTGTGGAGACCGGCGGACCGTTGCCGGCGGTGGTAGAGCAGGCTGCGCACCTTGTCATACTCGAGGCGTTGAACAACGTGGTCCGACATGCGCACGCGCAGCACTGCGAAGTCACTGTGACCCTGGCATCCGGTGAGCTGGTTCTGCGAGTTGTGGACGACGGCGTCGGGCTGGGCCAAGCGTACGTGAGCGGTATTGGCATCACCTCCATGCGCAGTCGGGTGCAAGCCCTCGGCGGAATGTTCGATCTAGGCGCTCCGCCGGACGGCGGAACCCTGCTGCAGGCGCGGATCCCGGCGGCACCATGACTCAGATCCGCGTCGTGATCGTGGACGACCACATCGTCTTCCGGGAAGGCCTTCGGGCCCTCCTCAGCCGGGCGGATGACATTGAGCTGGTTGGCGAGGCGGCGACGACACAGGAAGCCATCGAGATCACCGACGCTGTCCGGCCGGACGTCGTGCTGATGGACCTGCACCTGCCTGGCGGCGGTGGTGAAATCGCCATCGCCACGATCCTTACCGCCGACCCAGAGGTGGCTGTCCTCGTGCTGACGATGCATTCCGACGACGCCCATCTGCGCCACGCATTGCACGCCGGCGCTCGCGGCTACTTGCTCAAGGACGCCGAGCCGGACGCCATCGTGAGGGCGATCATCACCGTAAACGATGGCCAAGCCATCTTCGATCGTGGCATCGCTGCACGGGTTATCGCGGCTACCGGAACCCCGAAGGCCGAGCGTCCGTTCCCTTCCCTCACCGAGCGTGAGTTTGAGATCTTGGATCGGCTCGCCCGAGGGCTGCGCAACGACGCGATCTCAGCCCGGATGGGCATCAGCATCAAGACCGTACAGAACAATGTGTCGACGATCCTGCTCAAGCTTGGTGCCTCCGACCGCGCCCAAGTCGTAGCCCTCGCCCGTGACGCGGGCATGGGCCACCGCCCTTGATCTGTTACCTCCGCTCTGATCGGCATCTCCATCGATGAGAAGATAATCAGCGGATTGGATTCGACGCTGGCCGAACTCCTGCCTCGTTACCAGAAGTACCTGACCACAGAAGAGAAG
>DASVEX010000096.1:0-15700 GCA_036380335.1 Propionibacteriaceae bacterium
CAGCCCAGGTGCCGTTACAGTCCTGGCTGCTCGATGCAATGGAGGGTCCAACTCCGGTGTCGGCTCTGATTCACGCGGCGACGATGGTGACGGCTGGGGTGTACCTGATCACCCGCAGCAACGCGATCTACGCGCAATCCCAGCCCGCGAGCACCGTTGTCGTCGTGGTTGGCACGGTGACCCTGCTGTTCGGCGCCTGGATCGGCTGTGCCAAGGACGACATCAAGCGTGTGTTGGCCGGCTCGACGATGTCCCAGATCGGCTACATGATGCTGGCGGCGGGCATTGGGCCGGCCGGTTACGCGTTCGCGATCTTCCATCTGCTGACGCACGGCTTCTTCAAGGCTGACATGTTCTTGGGGGCGGGTTCGGTGATGCATGCCACGAACGACGAGGTCGACATGCGCCACTACGGGGCTCTCAGGACGTTGATGCCGATCACCTTCGTCACCTTCGCGGCCGGTTATCTGTCGATTATCGGCTTCCCCTTCTTCTCTGGCTTCTACTCCAAGGACCACATCATCGAGGTGGCCTTCCAGCGCAGCCCCGTCGTGGGTAGTCTTGCGCTGCTCGGCGCCGGCGTCACGGGCTTTTACATGACCCGTCTGATGTTGATGACGTTCGTCGGCAAGAAGCGCTGGAAGCCGGATGTGCACCCACATGAGTCACCGCTGGTCATGACCGTGCCCTTGATATTTTTGGGCATTGGATCGGCCATCGGCGGCTTGGTGCTCAACAACTGGATTGTCGGCTGGCTCGATCCCGCGGTAGGCGGCGGAGTGCCCGAGGAGCAACACGGTCTGTTCTACTTCTCGACGACCGCCCTCGTCACGCTGGTCGTCGTCGCCATCGGTGTTGCGATCAGCGTGTGGATCTTCGGACCACGTCGCGAAATCCCGATCACTCAGCCAGCGAGCCAATCCTTCCTCACCGTGGCCGGCCGCAATGATCTTTACGGCGATGCCTTCAACGAGGCCGTGTTCATGCGACCGGGCCAGCAGCTCACCGAGGGCCTGGTGCGTTTCGAGAATTCCGGGATCGACGGCGCGGTGAATGGCACGGCGGCGGCGATCGGCGGCATGTCGTCACGGCTGCGCCGGGTGCAGAACGGTTTCGTTCGCTCGTACGCGCTCACGATGACCGTCGGAGCGGCCATCGTCGGCGTGGTCATCTTGCTAGGCCGGCTGGGCTAGGGGGAGCAGAACATGACTATTCCCTGGCTCACCATCTTGGCGCTACTTCCGGCCGTCGGCGCTGTGCTGCTGATCTTCACAGGCGCCAAAACGGCCAAGCAGCTGGCTTTGGTTTTTTCGTTGCTCACGTTTGCCTTTTCCCTCGTGATCGCTAGCCAGTTCAGGATCGGCGGCGGGATGCAGCTGGTTGAGCAAGTGCCATGGATCAAGCCGCTGGGGGCTTACTACGCACTTGGTCTCGATGGTCTCGGCCTCACCTTGGTGCTTCTGGTGGTGATCATCACTCCAGTAGTGATCATTGCGTCCTGGCGTGACTTTGATGGGGTGGCGGTCAGCGCCGAGCCGGTCGACGGGGGCACGGCAACAATTGCTCCCAAGTATGACGCTCGGGTGTTTTTCGCTCTCATCCTCGCAGTCCAGAGCTGTGCGCTATTCCTGTTTCTGGCAACCGACGTGTTCTTGTTCTACGTGTTCTTCGAGGTGATCCTGGTCCCGATGTACTTCCTGATCGGCGGCTTCGGGCCCGGTCCACGCAGGACGTACGCAGCAGCCAAGTTCTTGATCTTCGGCTTGCTCGGCGGATTTGTGATGCTCGCCTCGGTGATCGGCTTGTACGTGCAGTCGGCGAAGGTGGGAGCGCCGAGTTACCTGTTGAGCACGTTGAGCCAGCTGGACATTGCTACCGGCACCGGCCGCTGGTTGTTCGTCGGCTTCATGTTTGCGTTTGCGATCAAGGCGCCACTGGTGCCGCTGCACACCTGGCTGCCGGATGCGGCAGCGGAATCCACGCCTGGCAGCGCCACCATGATGGTCGGCGTGATGGACAAGATCGGCACCTTCGGCATGATCAGGTTCTGCCTCGGCCTGTTTCCTGAGGCCAGCCAATGGGCGACTCCGGTGGTATTGGTCCTGGCAACCATCTCGATCTTGTACGGCGCCATCTTGGCGATCGGCAGTCGAGACATCATGCGGTTCATCGCGTACACATCGATCAGCCACTTCGGTTTCATCGTGCTCGGCATCTTCGCGTTCACCAGCCAAAGCCTGACCGGCTCGACGCTCTACATGCTCAACCACGGGATGTCCACCGCTGCGTTGTTTGTGATGGCGGGATATCTGATCAAGCGCCGCGGATCCCGCGACATCAACGCGTACGGCGGGGTTGATCAAGTGGCTCCAGTGCTAGCCGGCCTGCTGCTGTTCGCCGGGCTTTCGACCTTGTCGTTGCCGGGCCTGTCGAGCTTTGTGTCTGAGTTCATGGTGTTGGCCGGTACGTTCGGCCGACATCCCGCGTACGCGGCGATCTCGACGCTTGCCATCGTGCTGGCTGCGCTCTACATCTTGATCATGTATCAGCGGACCATGACGGGGCCGGTTGCTCCTGAGGTTCGGGAGAAGGTCACCGAGGTCAATGGACGGGAGCGGCTCGCGATGGCTCCGCTAGTGCTGCTGATCTTGGTGCTCGGCTTCTTTCCGAAACCGCTGTTGTCGATTATCGAGCCGTCAACTCAGGCCACTATGCAGCATGTCGGGGTGACTGATCCGCAACCACGAGTCAGTGCTGAGGGGGGCCGCTAATGATCGCACTGATGCTGATGCCGATGGAGATTACGGCACCCAACATCGAGTACGGGCTGCTGGCGCCGGTGCTGTTGATCTTTGCTGGAGCCTGCGTAGGTGTCCTTGCTGAGGCGGTGGCCCCGCGCGAGATCCGGCGTGTGGTGCAGCTGGTCATCACTTTCGTGTCGCTGGCGGCAGCGCTGGCGACCACGCTGCTGAACTGGGCATCCGGCGCTCAGGCGATCGTCGCGGTCGACTCGCTGGCGCTAGACGGACCGACCTACTTCATGTGGACGATTTTGATCATCTTCAGTGCTGCAGCGCTGCTGATGTTCGCCGAAACCAAGATCGAGAACTCGAGTGTCTTCGCCCCCCAGGCCGCGGCGGTGCCAGGCACAGTGGCAGAGCGCGAAGCGATCCGAAATCGCGTCGAGCACACCGAGGTCTTCCCCCTTGCTCTCTTTGCGTTGTTGGGCATGATGCTGTTTCCGGCATCAAACGACCTGATCACGATGTTCGTCGCGCTGGAGATCTTGTCGTTGCCGCTCTATCTGCTGTGTGGGCTCGCCCGACGGCGTCGGCTGTTGTCGCAAGAGGCCGCCCTCAAGTACTTCTTGTTGGGCGCCCTCTCATCGGCCTTTTTCATCTACGGTGCGGCCCTCCTTTACGGCTATTCCGGATCCTTCACCTTGGCCGCGATCGATGATGCGGTGCGCAATAGCAAACAAGGGCTTGGGCTGCTGCTCGCCGGAATGGCGATGCTCGGGGTTGGTCTGCTCTTCAAATTCGGCGCCGTTCCTTTCCACTCATGGACCCCAGACGTATACGTGGGCGCTCCCACACCCGTCACTGGGTTCATGGCGGCCTGCACCAAGATCGCGGCCGTAGGTGCCCTGATGCGCGTTTTCTACGTCGGATTGGGTGCCGACCGCTGGGACTGGCAGCCTGCCATGGCGATCATCGCGGTTGCCACCATGGCAGTCGGCTCGGTGCTAGCGATCACCCAGACCGACGTCAAGCGGATGCTCGCGTACTCCTCGATTGCTCATGCCGGCTTCATGATGACCGCGTTTGTGGGAGCGTCACAAGCCATTACGGGCAGCAAGCCGGGCGCGTTGACCAGCGTTTCATCGGTGATGTTCTATCTGGTCGCGTACGGGGCGGCGACGATCGGAGCGTTCGCCCTGGTGACCATGGTTCGAGACTCAACGGGCGAGGCGACCACGCTCAACAGCTGGATCGGGCTAGGTCGTCGCCATCCGCTGGCAGCGACCATCTTCTCGATCTTCATGCTGAGCTTCGCCGGAATTCCGCTGACCAGCGGTTTTGTCGGCAAGTGGGCCGTGTTTGCAGCGGCCTGGAGTGGCGGGGTTCAATGGCTGGTTGTCGTTGCGGTGGTGATCAGTGTCGTCGCAGCTTTCTTCTACATCCGTGTCATCGTGCTGATGTTTTTTGCCGACCCGGGGAAGATAGCGACCAGCGTGGTGCGTCCCGGCTGGACCACGCTGACGGCCGTCGGCGTCGGTGTAGTCGCGACGGTAGCCTTCGGGGTATTTCCGGGCCCGCTGTTGGCCCTGGCCCAGCAAGCAGGTGAATTCATTCGCTGACGGCAAGGCATACGCTCTGCGAGCGTCAACCGACGCGCGAGCAGAGGAAAACGGAGGAAGAGTGCTGGCTGAACAGACGCGGGACGAGGTGTTCGAGGCCTCTGTCCGGGATCAGCTTGAGCTCATCGAGGCCGCCCTGCTCAAGGCCGCCGAAGCGGACTCGGACCTGGTGACCGAAGCCGCGCAGCACATCATCGCAGCTGGCGGGAAACGCTTCAGGCCGCTGCTTGTCGTCCTTGGCTCCTACCTCGGGCCGCGCGGCGCCACCGCGGATGTGGTGAAGGCTGCGGTAGTCGTTGAGCTGACCCATGTGGCGAGCCTCTATCACGACGACGTGATGGACGAGGCGGGTATTCGGCGGGGCTCGGTGAGTGCGAATTCCCGTTGGGGGAACACGGTGGCGATCCTGGTCGGCGATCTGCTCTTCGCGCGCGCCTCGGACATCGTCTGCGATCTGGGGCCGGATTTCGTCCGGCTCCAGGCGCGTACCTTCTCTCGACTGGTGCAGGGCCAAATCGCCGAAACCGTAGGACCCAGCGGCACGGATCCTCTTGATCACTATCTCCGGGTCGTCGCAGACAAGACCGGTTCCTTGATCGCGACGTCAGCCTTGTTTGGTTCCAAGATCTCTGGCGCGGCGCCGGAGCTGCAGCGGGTAATGGCCGACTTTGGTGAGCAAATCGGCGTGGTCTTTCAGCTCAGCGACGACATCATCGACATCACCAGCGACGACACCGGAAAGACCCCCGGAACCGATCTTCGCGAGGGCATTCTGACGCTGCCGACACTCCTGGCCCGCAAGTCACGTGACCCTGCAGATGTTCGACTGCTTCAGCTGCTCGACTCGGATTTGCACGACGACGCTGCACTCCACGAGGTACTGGATCTGCTGCGCCGACACCGCTGCATCGATCAGGCGCGCGAGGAGGTCCGCCAGCGCGCCGAGGCCGCCCGCTCCCTCCTCGACCCTCTCCCTGCCGGCCCAGCCCGAGACGCCCTCGACGACCTCTGCACCACCGTCGTCACGCGTACGGCCTGACAGGCCCTAATCCTGTTGGGAACGCACGTGCACGTGCGTTCCTGTCACGATGCACACGCTGCGACATGTGCATCGTGACAGCAACGCGTGCATAGCAGGGTGCGGAGCAGCAGCGATTAGCTGGCGATGATCTTGCGACCTCGTACGTATAGCCGATACGACTGCTCGAGTGCATGTGAGAGTGCGGTCATTGTCCGACGCGCGTTGTTGGGCATGACCGTTGACCATGTAAAGCGACTCATGCCGCGTAAGCCAGCTCGCATCGCATCTTCCCGGCGCTTTTCTCGGAAGACACAATCTGAGGCAGTCTCTCCCTCTCGCAACAGTTTCTGATATTTGATCTTGCCGTCAAACTCCCCGAGATGGCGGCAGCCATCCCAATAGAAGTCTGACGTTCCGATCAGGACACCGCGATCGTCAATGACGTCATGCTGAAGGTCCGGAATGAGAATGCCGTAGCGATGGAACTGCACACGTGTGATTGACTCGCCCGGCGAGTCGGATCTGCCGTCGGCAAAGCTCACGGTCACCCTGCCCTGCCGAGACCCCGGAAAATTTGCAAAACGCTCCTGAAGCTCTTCGATGCTCGCGGCAAGTGCCGGCATAAGTCGTAGAGCTGAATCGGCCGTCACGACACCAGCCTCCATCGAGGAGCGGCAAGCCACTTCCCAGACGGCACGAGCAGGACTGACGGCGAGGATTCCGTCAGTGTCGGCAAGGTCGGCGTCGACGTCTTTCAGGACGATGTGATGGTTTGTCGATGCCTTGCGACGAGACGCTCCCCGGTCCAGGCGCAGGATATGGACGATTGAGAGATCCTGCTGGTAGAGGGCGAATCCGTAGAGCGCCGCGGCAGATGCACCGGTAAGTGCCACTCGCCCCTTCTGAGCTGTCAAAGCGGCGCGCGCATGTAGCAGATGCTTGCCCGCGTCATCACATGCCTGATAAATGTCGGCGGGGACATACATGCCCCGCCGTAGGCGCACGATCACGCCTGCATGCCGGGCCTCAGCCAGCGTTCGGTCCGACTCGCCGCAGTCCAGCGCCTCGGCGCGGCTGAATATGCCGCCATTGATTCGTACGAGGTATCCGAGGTTCCTATTCACGGCAGGAACTATCCAGCGTCTCCCCAGCGCAACGTAACCACCGCAGGAGAATTTGTGGATAACTGGCGTGGGTCGACTGGTCCGAAACGCACCCTGAGCCTGTCGAGGAGCGCCGGGCTTCGACAGGCTAGATCTCTACCAAGGCCCCTGCTCCGCACACTTTGCAGCTGCGATACACACGTTGCAACGCGTGCAGAGTGACGGGAATGAACGTGCACGTGCGTTTCCGCAGGCGCCGCTACTTGGTTGGCGGGCGGCTGAATACGATCTCGGTCTCGCGATCATGGCCTGACATGTCGCTTCCGTCGACGATCAAGTCGGCGTGCTGCCACGGCCGCTCGGCGGCCATGTAGGCGTTCTCTTCGGACATCCAGTTGGCGTACGACGTGGCTGAGGTCTCGCCGGCGGCGACGCGCAGCGCATCCCGCGACTCGCGTACCGACTGTGGTGTCTGCACCCAGATGATCACGTCCAGCTGCGGTCGTATCGACGTCTGACTTGCTCCGACACCTTCGATGATCACGAATTGTCGACTGCCGTCCAGGGTGATTGCGCCCTGTCGACGCCGGGCTATCCAAGCCCGTGGCCGGTAGTCCAGCGCTCGCCCGTCACGCAACGCCGGCAGTACATCGTTGATCAGTAGCTCGTCCCAGCTGAACACCCCGTGGTGCCAGGCAAGGTCGTCGGTGTGCAGTACAGCGCACTGCGGCAAGACACCAGCGAGCCGCCGCGACAGGCTTGTCTTGCCGCTCGAGCTGTTCCCGTTGATGGCCAGGATCGCCGGGCGAGCCGGCCCGGCCAGATCCGCAATCCGCTCGGCGAAGTCGGCTAGGTCGACGACCTGCCAGCCGGCCGCTACCAGATCTTGACTCGCTGCTCTTCGTCGAGCCAGAGGGCGTCGGACTCTGCTACGTCGAAGGCGGCGTAGAACTCCGACAGGTTCCGGACGATCTGGTTGCAGCGAAACTCAGCGGGGGAGTGCGGGTCGGTTGCCATCCGCTGCAACAACATCTCCGTCCGCACTTTTGCTTGCCACACCGCGGCCCAACTCAGGAAGAGCCGCTGCTCCGGCGTGTAATCGTCCCGCAACGACTCCGGATCACCCTCGTGAGCGATCTGGTACGCCTTGAAGGCGATCGAGAGTCCACCAAGATCACCAATGTTCTCGCCGATCGTCAGCTGGCCGTTGACATGATGGCCTGGTGCCTGCTCCGGCTGCAGCGCGTTGTACTGGTCGATCAGGGCCAGGGTGCGCTCTTCGAAGGCTTCCCGGTCCTTCTCGGTCCACCAGTTACGCAGCATCCCGTCGCCGTCGCAGGTGGAGCCTTGATCATCGAAGCCGTGGCCGATCTCGTGTCCGATCACAGCACCGATCCCGCCGTAGTTGACCGCGTCGTCGGCGTACTCGTTGAAAAAGGGCGGCTGCAAGATAGCGGCCGGGAAGACGATCTCGTTCTTGAGCGGGTGATAGTACGCGTTGACGGTCTGCGGCGTCATCAGCCATTCTTCGCGGTCGATTGGCTGGCCGATCTTGTTCAGAGCTCGGTTCACCTCGAAGTCGGCCACCCGCATGACGTTGCCGATCAAGTCATCACGGTTGATCATCAACGAGGAATAGTCCCGCCACTTGATCGGGAAGCCGATGTGTGATCGGAACTTGGCGAGCTTGGTCAGCGCGCTTTCCTTGGTCTCCTCCGTCATCCAGTCAAGGTCGGTAATGGAGCGCCGGTACGCCTCGATCAGGTTGGCCACCAGCTGATCCATTCGATCCTTGGCGACCCGGGAGAAATAGCGGCCGACGTAGATCTTGCCAACTGCCTCACCGACCGAGGCCTCCACCAGCGCGACAGCCCTCTTCCACCGCTCCCGAAGCTCGGGCGTACCCATCAGGACCGTTCCGTAGAAGCGGAAGTTCTCCTCGACGAAGGCGTTCGAGAGATACGGCGACAGCGAGTTGATCACCTTCCAGCGGGCCCAGGCGCGCCAGGCCGGCAGTCGGTCCTCGGTCAGCAGCGCCGAAACCCCGGTGAAAAATGATGGCTGCATCGCCACCAGCTCACCCATGGTCGACTCGGCTATGTCACCACCTGCCAGGAACTCACGCCACTGCAGACCAGGACAGCTCGTCGTGAACTCGTCGAGGCTCATCAGGTTGTACATCAGTCGAAGATCACGACACTTGACTTTGTCCCAGTGTGTTGCAGCGATCTCGGTCTCAAGATCAAATACTTGCTGCGCTTCAGCCGCGGAGTTCGAGATGCCGGCGAGCGCAAAGGACGTCGCGATATGAGCGAGATATTTGGCGCGAATCTCGGCGTACTCGTCGCCGCGGTAGTACTCCTCGTCGGGCAGGCCCAAGCCGCCCTGCCCGGCAAACATCACGTAGCGATTGGGATCACCAGGGTCCGGCTCGGCCTGCAGCGCCACCAGCCCAGCTACCGCCCGACGGGCGAAGCCGCCCAGCATCCGCGTCAGCTCTGACAGAGTCTCGACAGAGTCGATGGCTGTGAGCAGCGGCAGGACCGGGTCCGATCCAGCCTCCTCGACCGCCTCCTCGTCCATGAAGCTGGCGTACAGATCGGCGATCCTGGCCGCGTCAGAGCCAGGCTCTCCGCTCTCGATGGTGGTGATGATGTCCCGGACCGCCGCTTCAGCCTGATCTCGCAACTCCATGAATGCGCCGGTCAGTGGCTTGTCGGCCGGGATCTGGGTGGTGTTGAGCCACGTGCCGTTCACATGCCGAAAAAGATCATCCTGAATACGAATGCTTTGATCGAAGGTGGAGAAGTCGATAGCAGGTCTAGGAGCAGCCGTCTCGGTCACTCGGCACATGCTACCGATCGGTAGCCAGTTACTCGACTGCCTAAAGCCACTTGACCTTGAGCGGCTTGGTCGTCACCTTGATCACCGCGACGGATGTCCCGGTCAGCGAGCCCGAGCAGTTGCCAGATCGGCCCTGATAGCTGCAGCTCCCCGACAGTTTCAGGTCGATCGGGACCTGAACTCGAGCCTGCGTTCCGCTAAAGGTCACCGACGGTTTCCGGAAGGGATCCTTGCCGGCCTGTCGCCAGGTGATCGAGCTCTTGTTGTAGCTGTACTTGGACTTGAACTTCTGCGGGCAGTTCTTCGGAGTCAGCGAATGTGCCTTGAGGCACTTGGAGAAGCTCTTCTTGGCGGCTGAAATCGCGGCCTTCTTACCGGCGCCAGTCAACTGGCTTTGGATGTTGTACGTGTCGGCGTCGCCATAGGGACTCCGCACGAGCACAACGTTCTTGGACCCGAAGCCGACATACGGCAGGCCGGTAGTAAACACGTACGAGCCAGGCAGCACAGCGACGGATTCCTCGGTCACCTTCACACCATTGATCTCGACCGGAACCGGCCCGTCCACGATGAAGGCAAGATCGAGATCCTTGACGGCACGGCTGAGCTTCCAGGTCCCCGCTACCTTCACAACGTCGAACGACTCGTTGACCACCGAGCTACCGAGTGTGTACGTCGCGGAAACAGACTTCACGTTCTGATCTTCGACGACCGGCACATCTATCCCGGTCAGCTGCGTACGATTCCGGGATTCGGCCAGCACCTCATTGGTCAACAAGGGCCCGGTAGGAGCTGGATCTGCGGAGTAGGACAGCGCGGCGGTTGCATCACCGGCGGCCAGGGCTTGCAGGTACGCCGCCACTGCGTCAGAAGGCCGCGGCGTATTCTGCGGTGCGCCGCTCTGCTGATTCGTCTGCTGGCCTCCTGGGTTCTGGCCACCCTGAGGATCTGCGCTGGGCTTGTCTCGCGTTGCCGCGATGACAGCCACGGCCACCAGGATCACCGCTAGCGCTGCCGCTCCGATGATGATCAAGATCTTGGTTCTGTTCTTCGGCTGCTTCGGCGCTTGCCGAGTTGGTGCTGCGCCGTACCCGCGGGGCGAACCGCCGTACTGGCCAGGCTGGGGACCACCGCCCCATCCGGTTTGCTGCTGCTCTGGAGCGAAGGGTCCGAACGAGTATCCAGACGCGCTTGACGGGCTGCCAGCCGTCGACCGCTGCGGGTATCCGGCGGGAGGCTGCTGAGGGTATCCGGCGGGGGGCTGTTGCGGGTATTCGGCGGGGGACTGTTGCGGGTATCGGTACGGCGATGGCTGCTGCCTCGGGTCGGGGCCGACATTCGGCCCTTGGCCTGGCATCGGTGGCTGAGACCCCCCTTCATCCCATTGAGCGCCGTACGGGTTGTTCGAGCTCATGGTTCGTCTCCTGACCCATTGTTCCTGGTGATCGCTCGCGCAATACCGACGCTCGCGATCATAAGGGCGTACTCAATGGAGCGAACTCTAGTCAGCGAGCCGGTCAGCTGTGCGCCCGATGGGGCAAAGTAGCCGATCTGCACTGCGTAACTGACTCGCGCCTGGCTGCTACCGGACTGTCCAGGTGTCCCCGCCGTTGACCACTGACTGAAGGGCGTCGTCGTCGTTGCCCAGGCTGGCTGCCAGCGCGACCTGGTCACGGGCCAGGTCGTCGTACGTCGGCGCATCAACATCGCGGAAGATGCCAATGGGTGCCCGGTGGAGTACGCCTGCGTCGGTGAGCCGGGATAGCCCGAAAGCAAACGATGGATCGGCGAGATGAGCATCGTGGACGACCAGGGCGTCCGCACGGACATCGGCCACTTCGACCACCGAGAAGGCCCCGGTCTGCGAATCGCGGACGACGCCAAGGTGACCGTCTACACCGAAGCGGATTGGCTCGCCGTGGGTTAGCGGGATGATTGCATCCGCTGATGTGGCCGGATCCTTGATCGCATCAAATGCCCCGTCATTGAAGATCGGGCAGTTCTGATAGATCTCCACCAACGAGCTGCCGCGATGTGCGGCGGCTGCCCGGAGCACGCCGGTCAAGTGCTTCCGATCGGAGTCGATCGTGCGGGCGACAAAGGTTGCCTCCGCGCCGAGCGCCAGCGAGATGGGATTGAACGGGTGGTCGAGTGACCCCAGCGGAGTTGACTTGGTGATCTTGCCGATCTCCGACGTGGGGGAGTACTGGCCCTTGGTCAGTCCGTAGATCCGGTTGTTGAAGAGCAAGATCGTCAGATTCACGTTGCGGCGCAGCAGATGGATCAGATGATTCCCGCCAATGGACAACGCGTCGCCGTCACCGGTGATCACAAAGACTGCCAGGTCCTCGCGGGACGTCGCGACCCCGGTGGCGATCGCCGTGGCTCGGCCATGGATCGAGTGCATGCCGTAGGTGTCAACGTAGTAAGGGAAACGCGAAGAACAGCCGATGCCGGAAACAATCACCGTGTTTTCGCGCTTGATCCCCAGCTCCGGCATGAACCCCTGGAACGCCGCAAGTACTGCATAGTCGCCGCAGCCGGGGCACCAGCGCACCTCTTGATCACTCGTGAAGTCCTTGCGGTTCAGCGGCTCAAGAGTCAGTGGTACGCCGGCAAGCCCTCGGTAGCTCGTGCCGTCTGGGCCGAGCGGGGAAGGCATATTGGAAGCCTCTCGTGTGGTCAGCGGATGATCAAGCTCCGAACGCAGCTGATCGACGGCGGTCACGGGTTCGTTCCTTCCAATTGATCGATTTCGGCTTCAAGATCACGAGCGAGTTCACTGAGCGAGATTGGCAATCCGCGAACCTGGGAATAGCTGCGGACGTCCACCAAGTACTTCGCGCGCAGCAACAGAGCCAGCTGACCCGTGTTCATCTCCGGAACGATGACCCGGTCATAGCTGCGCAAGATGTCACCGAGGTTGGCCGGGAACGGATTCAGGTGTCGTAGGTGTGTGTAGGCGACCAGGCGCCCAGTTTTACGCACTCGGCGCACGGCGGCGACGATCGGCCCATACGTCGAACCCCAGCCGAATACCAAGACGCGCGCATGGTTGCCATCCGAGGCGGCCGGATCGTCGACGGTGAGATCGGGAATGTCCCGGACGATTCCGTTGATCTTGGCCTGGCGGGTGCGCACCATCTCTTCGTGGTTGGCTGGGTCGTAGGAGACTGCTCCGGTGTCCTTGGCCTTCTCGATACCGCCGATGCGGTGTTCCAGACCGGCCGTTCCCGGGATCGCCCACGGGCGCGCGAGGACCTCGGGATCGCGCAGATAGGGCAAGAAGATCGGCTCACCGGACTTATCAGTGCCGTTGCTCGCCGATGCGAATTGCGGGTCGATCGGCGGGATGGCTCCGATGTCGGGTATCAGCCATGGCTCCGCGCCATTGGCGATATAGCCGTCGGACAAGATCACCACTGGAGTCCGATATTTGATCGCGATCCGAACCGCCTCAAGCGCGGTGGGAAAGCAGTCCGCAGGGGATTGTGCTGCCAGTACGGGAACCGGCGCCTCACCATTGCGGCCGAACATCACTAGCAGCAGGTCGGCCTGCTCAGTCTTGGTCGGCATACCCGTACTCGGCCCGGCCCGCTGGATGTCGCAAATGATCAAGGGCAGCTCGGTTGCGACCGCTAGACCAATGGTCTCGGACTTCAAGACAACGCCTGGGCCGGACGTGGTCGTCACGCCGAGATGCCCGGCGAAGCTCGCACCCAGTGCCGCGCCAACGCCGGCGATCTCGTCCTCGGCCTGGAAGGTGGTCACGCCGAATCGCTTGTGTTTGCTGAGCTCGTGCAACACATCCGACGCAGGAGTGATCGGATAAGCGCCCAGGAAGAGCGGTAGACCGGCCTTTCGCGCCGCGGTGATCAACCCGTAGGCCAGGGCGAGGTTGCCGGAGATTTGCCGGTACTGCCCCGGCGGCATAGGCGCCGGGGCCACCTCGTAGGTGACAGCGAATACCTCGGTTGTCTCGCCAAAGGCATACCCGGCCTTGAACGCGGTGATGTTGGCGTCGCGGATGTCGGGCTTCGAGGCGAACTTGGTTGTCAAGAAGTTGATCGTGCCATCGGTCGGCCGATGATAGAGCCAGGACAGCAGTCCGAGCGCGAACATGTTCTTCGCCCTGCTGGCATCCTTGCGAGTCAGCCCGAACCGCTTCACCGCTTCAATGGTCATGCCGGTCAGGTCGAGGGCGTGCACCTGATAGTCCTCAAGTGAGCCGTCGGTGAGCGGATCGCTGTCGTAGCCGACCTTAGCGAGGTTGCGCTTGGTGAAGTCTGCGGAGTCAGTGATGATCACGCCGCCACGCGGCAGATCGGCGATGTTGGCCTTGAGGGCTGCGGGGTTCATGGCGACGAGCACATCCGGACGGTCGCCCGGAGTCATGATGTCGTAGTTGGCAAAGTGCAGCTGGAAACTCGAGACGCCAGGCAAGGTGCCAGCGGGTGCGCGAATCTCGGCAGGGAAGTTCGGCAGCGTCGAGATGTCGTTGCCGTAAACGGCCGAGTCGGAGGTGAATCGATCGCCTGTGAGTTGCATGCCATCACCCGAATCCCCGGCGAACCGGATCACGACCCGGTCGAGGGTATTGACGTGCTTCACCGCTCTGCTTGCCTCATTTCTTTGGCGCGCCTCACTCGCTGGTAAGGGTCAGGGGGTTCGTGGCTGCGATCTCCGCTGAGGCTGCCAATAAAGCCATAATAGGCAGGCCTTTCTGTGAATTAGTGGACTTTCAGCCCATGAGAACCCATTGAGATCCTCGAGAATTCCCGTTTACAACGGTTTGGTTTCGTTTCGGCTAGCCGGCCAGCATTACCGTGGTGTCATGCGGTGGGTCGACTGGTACGGCGACGGCTCGCTTTATGTGCTGGATGTCGGGTTGGCCTGTTGCACGCTGGAGTTTGCTGCCGCCGCGCCGGTCACTGCTGGGTCGCTGCCGGTTCTTGATGAGCGAGCTCAAGTGGCGGTCGTGGTCTCAGGAACCGTGACTGATCGGCTGGCACCGGCGGTCGCGGCGATCATCGACGGCTGCGAGCAGCAGGCTGGGCGGCGACCCGCGGTCATTTCCTTCGGGGCTTGCGCGTCATCAGGTGGTCCGTACTGGGATTCGTACGCCGTGACGAAAGGTGTCGATCAGCTCGTGGCCGTGGATGCGTACGTGCCAGGCTGCCCGCCTCCGCCGGAGGCCCTGTCGGCGGCGCTGGATCAGCTCACGGGACGTGTGGCATCGTGACCGACGTCTCGGCGAACGAGTGGTTAGCCGCAGTGCGGGCGCTGAAGACGGCTGGTTTCGACTATTTCGATTGGCTCGGCTGTGTCGATGAGATCGGTCGGCGGGATTGCTTCCGGATCGTCCTGCTCGTACGCAATCTTGCAGCGAAAGCGGAGCCAATAATGCTGAATTGCTGGCTGTCTCGTGATGATGCGCGAATCGACAGTGTGCGCAGTGTCTATGCCGGTGCCGCTTGGCACGAGCGAGAAATTGCAGAGCTATTCGGCGTGGAGTTCGTGGGCGGCGACAGCCGTCGGTTGCTGCTCAACCCGGAGTTTCAGGGAACGCCGCTGCGCAAGGACGAAGTGCTCGCCGCGCGTACGGGTCTGGATTGGCCGGGAGCAAAGGAGCCAGGGGAGACCGACGCCTCGGCAAACCGGCGACGCATGGTGCCTCCCGGGGTCCCGGATCCTGCGGTGTGGGGTGATCGCGATGACACGCAGCCTGCCGCAGATCCGGCGGAGGTGGCCGAGTCCGCTGCTGGTGGCAGGGTCCGGCGGAGGCGCACGTGAGCCCGCCAGAGCCGTCACATCGCTGGATCCGCTTGATCGAACCGGCCTGTACGTCGTGCATGATCTGCGCACGAGAATGCCCGAGCTGGTGCATCAACATTGATTCGCATACCGAGCTGGTCGAGGGCTTGCCCATTGGAGCCCGCGACCGGACCCGGAATGTGCTTGATCGTTTCGCTATCGACTGGTCGCTGTGTATGTATTGCGGAATTTGTGTGGAGGAGTGCCCGTACGACGCGCTGGAGTGGGTCGGCGACCTCACTCAGCTCGGGTCGAGCTCCGCAGCGCTGGTCGAAGAGATGGTTGAGAAGTCGGAGGCGACTTCGCGTTAGCCTCTATCACTCCGCGTTGGTTTCGACTACCGCGACGTGCCTGTAGTCAACGCGAAGTGCGCCAAAGGCTCGCTGGTGCTGCGTAGTTGGCACTGACGTGCGGCGGCAGCACCGCTCGGGCGCGCTCTTCGAAATCCATCACCTGCGTTGATCACGTTGCTGCAGAGTCGGCTCTCGGGTCTGGGGCGGCATCCTGGGAGGGCTGATCAACCGACGCTGCTGTGGGCTCACTCGCGTCCAGTGCTTC
>DASVEX010000097.1:0-5788 GCA_036380335.1 Propionibacteriaceae bacterium
GCCCGCCTCGATGGCCTGGAAGCGCCAACTATTCCTCTGCCCCCACTTTCTCCCGCGTCACCGTCCTCACCTGCCCCGCGACGAGCAGCCGCCGAGACAACAGCGAGCCCCTCGTGAGGTGGCCGCAGGGTCGCCTTGCGACCATCGTCATGCTGCTGGCGAGCGTGTTGGTATTGGCCGGCTGTAGCAGTGTCCCGACATCGGGCCCAATCGAGGAGGTTGAAGGACAACAAACGCGGGGATGCCCGAGCTGTGTGAACGTTGAAGTCCTCCCTCCTGCTCCGGATGATAAGCCGCGGCAGATTGTCGAGGGCTTCCTGCGGGCGACGTCTTACTATCAGCCCAACTACACCGTGGCCAGGCAGTTCCTGACACCGATGGCCGCGGAGAAGTGGAGCCCAGACGCTGGCGTATCCATCTATCGAGCCGCTGTGATACCAACAGGGAAGGCCACGTTCGAACTGCATGGCAATGTCGTCGGCTCCATAGAAACGGACCGTACCTACACTGTTCGCAACCAGGACCTGGCCTACAAGTTCGTTCTCTCAGACGAGAATGGTCACTGGCGGATCGCCAACCCACCGCCGGGACTGTGGGTCTCCGAGGTTTCCTTCAAGTTCTTCTACCAGTCCTACGATCGCTATTTCGTTGCAAACAACAGATCGTTGGTGCCCGACCCGATCTACCTCCCGGCACTGAGCAATCCCGCGAACGTTGCTTCGGCTTTGATAAAGGCGCTGCTCAATGGACCATCGCAGTGGCTCAAACCAGCCGTAACCACGGCAATTCCGCCGAACACCAGTCTGAGCGTCGACTCAGTGACGATCACCGACGGCATCGCAGAGGTAGCGCTAGGTGAGTCGATACTCGCTCTGCCGGATGCCCAGCGCAGCCTGCTGGCCGCACAGATCGCCTTCACCCTGAAGCAAGTGGGGGGCGTGAAGGGTGTGGTGATCAAGGTGAACCAACAGCCGTACCGGGTGCCTGGAGCGGACCCGAACAGCCAAGTCACTTCGGTTGACGCGATTCCTCGAGAGCTGGACCCGATTCCCTCGGTGGCCGGGGAGCAGGCGTACGCCGTCAACAAGAAGGGGGCGGTCGAACAAGTGACGCCGTCCGCCGATTTGCCAACAAGCAATCCGGTGCCCGGACCGTTGCGTCAAACCCACCCCATTAACGCGGTGGCTGTGTCGGTGACAAACACCGACCTTGCCGTTACGACGAACGCTCGGACGACGCTGCGTCGAGCAGCGATGATGCCTGGGGGATCCGCCAAAGACTTGCTCACCGGAGCTACCGAGCTGTTGAGGCCGCAGTTCAGCAGGTATGGCGAGATCTGGGAAGTCGGGAAACAGGGTGGCCAGCAGCGAATGTGGATGTTCACACCCGACAACACAAAGCATGAGATCACCTCGCCTGCGCAGAACATCACTGCGTTCAGGATCTCGCCTGACGGCACGCGGATGGCGCTGGTACGCCGCACTGCGAATGGCTCCGAGCTCGGGCTGGCACGCATCATCCGCTCCGACCAGCCGCGGGTCGAGTTCTGGCGACGTCTTGACACCAGCCAATCCGGCACCTCGATCAGCGAGATCACCGACGTCGCCTGGTTTGATCCCACCGAACTGCTCGTGTTGGGAAAGGCGGGCGGAAACTCCACGCTTTTCCGGGTGGCGCAGGATGCCTCACTCGTCACTCAGAAAGGGGAGGCCCAGGACTTCGACGCCAAGGAGCTCGCCGTCTCGCCCCAGACGCAGTCGGTGATCATGGTCGGTAGCGGCGGCGGAACCTGGAAGGACGACGGCACGAGGTGGCAGCCCTTCCTCGATCACGCGATCAGCGCCATCGCCTATCCAGGATGACGCAATCGGAACTACGTGGCCCGCGGATTTGAGTCGTCGGGCGTGACTGTCCACAGATTGGCGAGCGCGCGTCGCCGCTGAGCTCGCGGCCCGCCAGACTCGCCCTGTGGGCTTCGAGGACTGGGTAGCGGCGGCGGGCGACCTGCTGCTCGGCGCTAGCTGCCATGGTTGCGAGCTGCCCTGGTTGGGCCTCTGCCCGACGTGTCGCCAAGAGCTCGGCGATCGACAGCCGTTCGTTGCCGTTCCGGCGCCACGGCCAGACGGTTTCCCGCTGACAGTCACCTCCTCCGCGTACGACCAGCTCTTGCGCCGACTGATCAACGCGCACAAGGAGCGACAGGCGTTGATCTTGACTCGGGTCCTTGCCGAACGTCTGGCAGTGAGCGTGCACGCCTTGCTGACGCACCGGTCGTACGCCGCAGGAATTGTGCTGGTTCCGATCCCGTCGGCAGCCCGGACCGTACGCCAGCGCGGATTTGACGCGACCAGCGCAATGGCCCGCACAGCTGCTCGTCGTCTCCGCGCCCAATACCCCGCAACGGTTCGGTCCGTCCTTGTCCAGGCTCGACCAGTTGCCGATCAGGCAGGTCTGGGGGCGCGGGCCCGGCAGCAGAATCTGGCGGGCGCTTTTCGGCTGCGACGACCGATCACGGCAGGTGCCGCGGTGATCGTCGATGACCTCGTGACAACGGGCAGCAGCCTAACGGAGGCAGCCCGAGTCCTCCGCGCAGCGGGAATTCCGGTGCTCGGTGCGGCAACGGTGGCGGCGACCGTACGCCTACGGACCTCACCTTGGCGGACTGAGAACTCAGTGAGGATCCCAGGAAGCGGTAGAAATACCCGATAGCAAGGATTAGTTTCTGGGTATGGCGCTTGCGCACCAGGGGGATTTCAGTTCAGGCCGAAATCTGGGTGCGACGAGTGCCTTCGTCATTTCTGGACCGACCTCGCGGCGCTGCCCGCGGTCGGTGCCGAACGCCGGACGCATGCTCGTCTAAGCGCGTCCTTCGAACTGCCAACTCCTCGATGGAGGTAGACATGGATGTTGTCGTCAAGTCCCGACATTGCAATCTGTCGGATCAGTTTCGCTCCTACGTAGCCGAGAAGATCACTCGGCTCGAGAAGCTCGATGACCGGGTCATCCGGGTCGAGGTCGAGGTGTCGGCAGAGCGGAACAAACGGCAACATGACCAAGCCAGCCGCGTCGAGATCACCGTTCGGTCCAGAGGGCCGGTAACCCGAGCCGAAGCAGCGGCTGAGGACAAATTGGCCGCATTCGACCTCGCCTTGGACAAGCTGATGGCTCAGCTCCGTAAGGCGGCCGACCGTAAGCGCGTGCATCGCGGTCAGCACTCGCCACGTTCGTTGCACGACGCGGCGGCCGAACTGCCCTTGATCGAGAGTGGGCCGCCCGAAACCAATGGATCGTCCGTACGCACCGTTGCCGGAATGGAGGTTCATGGCGAAGGTCCCATGGTGGTACGCGAGAAGGTGCATCCGGCGGTGCCGATGAGCTTGGACCAAGCGCTGTTGGAGATGGAGCTGGTGGGTCACGACTTCTATCTCTACATCGACTCCGAACACCTGGTCCCGAGCGTGGTCTACCGCCGTCGCGCCTACGACTACGGGGTCATCCGCCTCGACACGGTCTACGATCTGGTCTCCTGACCGCACCTGTCAGACGCTGATTCTCTACGGCTGCCACTAGGGAGGCGTACGAGCAGGCTAGGCAAACGTGGTGGTTGGCGCCCTAGAGAAGTGTTGAGTTTGTGCCTGGCTGGGATTCAAGCATCTTAGGTTTGCTACGCCTGCTCGTACGCCTCCCCAGTGTCAGTGGGCCCAGGTAACGTCTGGCTGGTGCGACGGGAGACGGTACGCAAGGCTGAGGCGAGGCGGATTGCGCTCGCTGCGCAGGGCTTTGGGGTCGCGAGACTGGAACGGCCAGTCACCATGCGGGATGTCCAGGCAGTCGCCAGCCGGCTGGCACAGTTTCAGATCGACTCCATCAATGTCGTAACGCGGGCTCACTTCATGCCGCTGTTCTCGCGACTGGGACCCTACGATGCCGCTCTGTTGGAACGCGCCGCCCATCAGCCGCCGCGTCGGCTTTTCGAGTACTGGGGTCACGCGGCCAGCCTGATCGACATCTCTCTGCAGCCACTGCTCCGGTTCCGCATGCAGCCGGGGCTCCGTGATGTTTGGGCCGGGGTGGAACGAGTCGCGCAACAGAATGCTGACCTCATCCCGTTCATCCGTGAGGAGGTCGCCGCGCGAGGCCCGATCAGCGCCAGAGAACTGGAGGTTACCGAGCAGCGCGATCGCAGCAACTGGGGCTGGAACTGGTCGCGGGTCAAGACCGTCCTGGAGTGGCTGTTCTACGTCGGAGAGGTCACCTCCGCGTACCGCAACTCGCAATTCGAGAGGGTCTACGACTTGCCAGAGCGGGTCATTCCGAGCTACCTGCTCGCCATGCCGACTCCCTCGCCACAGGATTCGGTGACTGGTCTGATCCGGCGGGCTGCAGCCGCTCTCGGCATAGCAGGCGAGTCGTCTCTGCGTGACTATTTCCGCACCCGGCTAGATATGACGCGCGTCGCGATCACGACGCTGGTCGAGAACGGTGAGCTGATCCCCGTGCTGGTCGACGGATCTGGGAATGGGCCGTGGTACCTGTGGCACAAGGCCCGGGTGCCGCGTCGGATCACTGCTCGCGCGCTGCTGAGCCCCTTCGACTCGATGATCTTCGAGCGAGCCCGGCTGGAGCGTCTGTTCGACTTCATCTATCGGATCGAGATCTACGTTCCCGGCCCGAAACGCCTCCACGGCTACTATGTCTATCCGTTCCTGCTCGGCGAGGATTTCGTAGCCAGGGTCGATCTCAAGGCCGACCGATCACGCGGTGTCTTGCGGGTCAATGCGGCATGGATCGAGCCAGGCTACGACACCTTCGACGTGGCGACCGAGCTGGCATCTGAGCTCAAGATCATGGCCGAGTGGCTCGGCCTGGGGGCCATCGAGATCGTGCCGCGAGGCGATCTGGCACCCGCGCTCGCCGCTGCGTGAACGCGCATCAGGCGTAATCCTCCATTCGTCATTGGTCACGCCACTCAATCGTGGGGCGGTCACCGTCGAAGCGAATCGGCAGCCAGCACCAGGAGCGCTTGCGGCCGGCCTGCCCGGGATGAGACCCGCAGCCAACAAACGAACCGGCCGCTGTCAGGTCGGTGTTCACCATCCGGCTATCTACTCTTGACTCTGCTACTCAAGCAACTGCGCTTCGACCGGTGGATCATCGACTTGCGTGATGGCGCCCCGGCCGGTTCGATCCGGCGAGCTCACGCCCTGGGATGATCTGGTGGTGACCGAACCGCAAGCCGGACATCCGATCTTGATGATCGTGAGCGGGCCTGCCGGGTCAGGAAAGACCACGCTTGCGCATCGGCTCGCTGCCGCAGTCGGCTGCCCTGCCCTGTGTCGCGACGAGCTCAAGGAAGGCATGGCCGCTACCAGCCCTGGATTCGTACCAGGGCCATCCGATCTGCTGACCATGAAGACCTACGACCTCTTCTTCGCCGTCATCCGACTGCTTCTCGAGTACGGCGTGACTCACGTCGCCGAGGCAGCATTTCAACACACAAACTGGGTACGCGGACTTGAGCCGCTGAGGCCACTCGCCGAGCTGCGGATTCTGCGCTGCCAAGTCCCTGATTCGCTCGCACACATCAGGGCTGAAGAGCGGCGGAGGGACCAGCCCAGCCGAGCAGCACACGATGACGCCGGCCACTTCAGCGTGCAACGCTCCTTCGAGCCGATCCAGCTCGACGCACCTACTCTCGATGTCGACACCACAAACGGCTACGACCCGGATCTTGAGGCAATCGCAACCTTTATGCGTTCTGGGTAGACCAAACCGTCAAAACGAGCCC
>DASVEX010000098.1:0-2639 GCA_036380335.1 Propionibacteriaceae bacterium
AGGTCGCTGAGCTTCTTGGTCGGCGCGGCGTACGGGCCGTCAACGAACAGGTCGTACGGATCGCCATTCGTGCCCGGCAGCGGGCCGATGTCCACGGTGACCTTCTCGTCTGCCAGGTTGTGCAGCAGCAGGATCGCTCCAGCCTCCGCGTCGAAGCGGTGTGCCAGCACCGACCGCGGCAGCGGAGCATCGATCACCGAGCATTTGCCAGTGCCGATCTCCGGTGCATTGCGCAAGGTATAGATCAAGTGCTCAAACCAGCGCAGCAGTGAATTGGCATCTTGTTGCTGCGCCCGCACGTTGACCTTCTTGGCGCCGAACCGGCCCTGCATGGCAACAGGCCGGAAGAGCGCATCAGGTGCGGCTGTGCTGAATCCGGCGTTCGGAGTGGCATCCCAATGCATGGGCGTACGGATCGACTCCCGCCCGTCAAGGCTCAGATCCTCGCCCATCCCGATCTCTTCGCCGTACCGCAGCGCCGGGCTGCCTGGCAGCGAGAATTGCAGCGCATACGCGAGCTCGATCCGGCGGCGATCCCCATGCAGCATCGGTGCCAGCCGGCGCCTGATGCCGCGGCCGTACAACCGCATCTCTGATCGCGGCGCAAATTCGCGGAAGACGTCACCGCGCTGTTCGTCGGTCAGTCGGCTGAGGTCAAGCTCATCGTGGTTACGCAGGAAGGTGACCCATTGCCCACCCTCGGGCAGCCGCACGGCCGCTGTCAGTGCCTCAATGAGTGGCTCGGCATCGCAGCGGGCCAGCGCGAGCCAGACGCGTGGATTGAGCAGGAAGTCGAACATCATCTGGGTTCGGTCACTCGGACCCTCGGGCCGGCTGCCGACGTAGCTGCTGATCTCGCTCGGGGGCACGTTTGCCTCGCACAGCAGCACCGAATCGCCGCGGGCCCATTGGGTCTCTTGCCGCCACGAGTCCAAGATCGAAAAGTCTTTCGGGGCCTGATCGACCCCTGGCTTCACGTGCTCGAGAATGAACGGTGCAGCGTCGATGCGGAAGCCGGCGGCGCCAAGCTGGAGCCAGAAGTTCATGACCTTGGTCATTTCCTTGCGTACGGCGGGATTGGCCCAGTTCAGGTCAGGCTGGAAGTTATAGAAGCGATGGAAATACCAGGCCTGCGCCTGCTCGTCGAAGGTCCACGTCTCGCTCTGCTCGCCTGGAAATACGGTGCCCTGGCGTCGGTTGGCCGGCTCTTCCACGCTCCAGACATACCAATTCCGATACGGCGAATCGGGGCTGCTCCGTGCTGAGGTGAACCACGGATGTTCGTCGGAGGTGTGGTTGACCACCAGGTCGAGGACGATCCGGATACCGCGCTCCTGGGCTTCCCGGACCAGGTCGGCGAAGTCACCCAGGCTGCCGATCGCGGGATGGATGCCGTAGTAGTCGCTGATGTCATAGCCGTTGTCAAGCCACGGGCTGGGATGGATGGGATTCAGCCACAGGCAGGTGACGCCGAGGCGAGACAGGTAATCCAGTCGACTGATCAAACCGCGCAGGTCGCCACGGCCATCGCCATCAGAATCTTGGAACGAGGACACGTCAAGGCTGTAGATAACGGCCTGCTCATACCATTTCTTGATCATGATTTCCACGCCTTCCGGCCGAGGGTTGCAACGAGACCGGCAACGGCGGCTGCGCCGGCACCGAGCAGTGCTGCGTGATGCTGGGAGGCAAATACCTGCATGCTGCGCGGCTTGGCCATTTGATCAAAAGCACCATGGGCACCAAAATCACGCCCTCCATTGCCGTCCGCCGGCTCCCACAAGTTGGCCGGCTGATCAGGATCTTTGGGCTGTCCGGTCTGCTGCGCCTGGAATCCGGTCCGCGCCAGATAGCGATCAAGCAAACCGGGCGCTACGGCGTTCACGATCAACGTGGCGGCGGTACTCGCCCCGACCCAATACTCTCGACGATCTGGATGATCCGCGGCGTATACGACAGCCCGGGCAGCGACCTCGGGCTGATAGATCGGCGGCACCGGCTGAGCGCGCTCGGGCAGCCGCGAGAGCACCCAGGAGAACTGCGGAGTATTCACCGCCGGAAGCTGCACCATCGTCACGTGCACGTTGCTGTGATCGTGTAATAGCTCGCAGCGCAACGACTCGTGGAATCCCTGCAACGCGTGCTTCGCGCCGCAATAGGCGCTCTGCAACGGAATCCCGCGATACGCCAGCGTGGAACCCACCTGCACGATTGTCCCCGCGTCGCGTTCCCGCATCCTGCGCAGCGCCGCCATGGTGGCGTACACCGCGCCGAGATAGGTCACTTCGGTGACCCGCGCGAACTCCTCGGGGCCGATCTCGGCAAAAGGAGCAAAAACCGAGGTGAACGCGGAGTTGACCCAGATGTCGATCGGGCCAAGTTCGTCCTCGATACGCGCCACCGCTGCTTCGACCTGGGCGTGGTCGGCGACATCGACCGGCACGACCATCGCCGTTGCGCCGGCAGCACTCACATCATCGGCCGCGGCGGACAGCCCGACCTCGCCGCGGGACAACAGCGCGATGGAGTCCCCTCGCTTGGCGAACTCCCGTACGACGGCTCGGCCCACCCCGCCGCTCGCACCCGTTACGGCGACCACACGCCGGCGCACTTCATCACTGCTCATACCTAGGCAGTAC
>DASVEX010000099.1:0-8878 GCA_036380335.1 Propionibacteriaceae bacterium
AAATCTGCTCACCGTCGGCGAGATGCCCGGGTCGACGATCGAGGTCGCTCGCAGAGCAACGGACCCCGCTAACCACGAGTTGACCATGGTGTTCACCTTCGAACATGTCGGCCTTGACTCGCGGCGGGACGGCGGCGGCAAGTTTGATCTTGTTCCGCTGTTGCTGCCAGCGCTGAAGAAGAATCTGGCCGAGTGGCAACTGGCTCTGGCCGATGTCGGCTGGAACTCGCTGTATTGGGACAACCATGATCAACCGCGGGCGGTGTCGCGGTTCGGCAACGATAGTCCCGAGCACCGGGCGAACTCCGCCAAGACACTCGCCACGGTGCAGCACATGCACAAGGGGACGCCGTATGTCTATCAGGGCGAAGAGATCGGCATGACCAACACCTACTTCAGCAACATTGAGCAGTACCGCGACATCGAGTCCATCAACTATCACTCGGCGGCGCTGAGCCTGGGCATGGAAGTTGAGGCCGTGCTGAACTCGTTGTCACTCAGGAGTCGGGACAATGCCCGTACTCCGATGCAATGGGACGACCGCTCACATGCTGGGTTCACCGACGGGATTCCGTGGCTGCCGGTCAACCCCAATTACGTCACCGTCAACGCCGCAACTGAGCTGGATGATGCGGATTCGGTGTTCCACCACTTTCGCAAGCTGATCAAGCTGCGTCATGATCATCCGGTGGTCGTTGATGGCCGCTTCGCACTGTTACTTCCTGATCATGAGCAGATCTGGGCGCTCACCCGAACGCTGGATGATCAGGTACTGATGATGATCGCCAACTGCTCATCGGATCCGGCGAGCGTGCCCCCGGATGCTGTTCCTGATCTGTCCGGAGCTCAGGTGCTTTTGACGACCCACGGTGACTCGACGTCGCTCGAGCTGCGGCCTTGGGAGTCACGTATCTACCTCCTTGGCTGAGTTGGTCTGCTGAGTGGCTGGGAGCGGAGCCGTTTGATGATCGGCCGGCGCGTTGAAACTCCGGGCCCGAGCGATGAAAGGCAATGCGAGCGCGGTGCCGGCTGCCGAGAGTAGGTAGGACATCGGGTAGCCCCAGACGTCGGCGCTCTTGCCGAGCGCAGGTTGCGCCACGATTCCGCCCGCGTTGTCGATCAGTGAGTCGAAGGACAGGATGGTCGCTCGCTGCTGGGAGGGAATCATGCCGTTGAGGTAGGCCTGCCGGATGGGCCGGCTGGCAGATTCCGCCAGTCCTGAGATCGTGATCGCAGCCACCACCAGCCAGAAGTTGCCAGCCAGTCCGATCACCACCAACATCAGCACGCTGATGCTGGTGGTGATCAGCAATGCCGACGTACGCCGCCGGAAAGCCCCACGGATTCGCTCGGTGAGCAGGCCGCCGACGATCGCGGCGCCCGCGCTGATCGCCGCGACCAGGCCGGCGATGCCGTAGGCACGCGGATTCCCCCAGAGTTGCAACAGGTATGGCTGCAGCGCGTAGAACACATAGATTCCTACGCCACCGCTGAAGAAGCCGGACAGCATGGTTGCCCGGACTGCCGGCACCTTCAGGCCATGCTCGACCGAACTGTCGACGATCCTCCTCATCTCAGTCAGCGGCTTCTCACCGCGATCGGGAGTAAAGCCGATGTCATGCATGGCGAACAACGCAAGCACAAAGACCCCGATGAGGATTGCTGCTCGCAGCACGTACGGCACGCCGAGGTTCGTCAACTGGGCAAGATAGCCACCGGCCACTGAGCCGCTCAGCATCATCGCTCCACCGACAACCTGACCACGGGCAAAGACGCCCTCGAGCTGACCATCAAACCTGGTTGCGGTCAGCGCATCGACCAGCCAGGCCTCCGTGGCACCAGAGAAGAAGGTGAATCCGAGCCCGAGCAGCGCGGAAACAATCGCCCACCAGACGAACCCGGAGCGCAGCTGCCACAGGAGTACATAAAGTCCAGTCGTCGCGGCCAGGGTCAGCGTTCCGCACAGGAACGAGGCGCGTCGCCCCCAACGGTCCGCGACGATGCCCGTCGGAATCTCGAAGAGCACCATGCCTGCGGTAAAGAACGCGTTGGCCGCAAATGCTTGGAAGTTGCTGAGGCCGGCATCCAACAAGAAGATCGTGTTGATGCCCCAGATCAGCGACGCCGCCAACGTGTTGCCTGCAGTCAACACGTAATACGTGCGACGGACCGTTGTGGAGGTCTGCTTCACTCACCCGACACTAATGCGCGAGTTTGCCGAAAGGAGGTGCCCTGAGCCTGTCGAAGGGCTCATCCGCTCGCGCTTCGACGCGCTCAGCGCACATGTCACAACGTCGGCGATCACAAAGCTGAGAGCCAATCGATGATCGCCGACGTGACGACCTTCGGATCCTCCTCATGTGGCAGGTGGCCAACCCCGGGCAGGCTGACCAAGTCGTGGCGGGCATCGATCCAGCGTTCAGCCGCAGCCATCGTGGAGAGTGGAATGAGCTGATCTTCTTGGCCGTGAATGGACAGCAGCGGTACGGCTCGTGGTTGCCGGAGCATCCGGCGGAAGTCACGGCCCATGGTGCGGAAGCGATTGCGCACGAACATCCGCTGGTACTCCAAGGCACAGTGCGGGCTCGGCCACAGCATCAGGGCGTCGCGGTAATGCCGTGCTTCGGCTGACGTCAGAAATTCGGCCCCGTCGGCCGCCCGGCTGCGGAGCAACTCCTCGATGTAGAGCCCGTCATCAGCCATGATGCGACGCTCCGGGAACAACGGCACCTGGAAAAACGCCAGGCTAGGAAGATTGCTGCGCCACGGGAAGGCGAGCGGATGTGGCGCCGCGACGCTGATCAGGGCGCGGACCGGAACCGGCGCGTACGCGGTGGTGGCCCAGGCGGCCATGCCACCCCAGTCGTGGCCGACGACCACGCCGCTGGAGAATCCCAGACTCTTGATCACCCCGGTGACATCGAATGCGGTGGTCTGTGGGTCGTACCCGCGCGGGGTTTTGTCGCTCGCTCCGTAGCCGCGCAGGTCCATCGCAGCCGCACTGAATCCAGCCTCATCGAGTTCCGGCATCTGGTGCCGCCATGCCCACCAGAACTCTCCGAATCCATGCAGCAACAGCACGAGCGGCCGGTGCGGACTGAAGTGTTCGCCAACGGCCACGTGGAAGCGGACTCCATTGGCGGCGATGTCACGGTGATGCCACGGTCCATCGAGCAGGATGTCGCGGACCCCGGCCCCTGCCATGGCGAGTTCCTGCGGTCCCCGCCGGCTGCCTACCCGGAACGCTCAGGCAACGGCTTGGGTGCGGGCACCACCTGACCCTCGATCTGGGGTGCCCGCGCTGCGGCCATCGCGCGCTGCGCCGCATCTTGCACCTCGGTCATTGCAAGGTTGGCCTGGGCGATCGTCCGGTCTGGGCCCTTGATCTTGCGGACCAAGATCAACCCAATCCCGGCGCAGATGGCGGCAATCAGCACCAGTGCACCGCCAACGATCAAGAATGCGAGCCACGCTGCGAGGCCGGCAGCGACCAAGCCAAAAGCAGCAGCAAAATAGAGAATGATCGTGGCGGAGAGTGCGAAATATCCGGCGACTCCGAATAGCCCGGCGCCCGTACCGCCCAACTTCGCGGCGGGCGTGAGCTCGGCCTTGACGAGCTCCATTTGGTCCTGCACCAATAACTTCACATCGTCGGTGATGTTCCTGATGATGTCCCCGATGGGAAGATCAGCCACGTCCGCTCCTCTCGTCAACTGCTGAGCCTACCGATCTTCGGCTGGGCGTTTCTGCGCACAAGCTACGTGACTGGGCTTTTGGAACGATTCCGGCCGGGAGAAGCGAGATCACGTGCGTTTCACCATACTGAGAATCGAGGAGGTTTCGATGCCGGCTTCCAATGGCTGTCTGGTTCGGGAGGCGCAGCCAGGAGTCGATGATGAGGCTGTCGCCGCCTTGATGGTCGAATACCTCACGTGGGCGATTGACCGGCTTGCCAGCGACTACGGCGTCGACGAGCCGCCGACCCATCCATCGTTGGTCCGGGACAGCTTGGTCAGCTACCGCCCGCCGATTGGAAAGCTGCTGCTTGCCGAGTGCGATGGTCATCCGGCCGGTGTCGGCGCGCTACACATGCTCGAGGGCGGCACGGCGGAAGTGAAGCGCATGTATGTCGCGCCTGCTTGGCGAAATCGACAAGTGGGCTCCGCAATCCTTGATCAGCTGCTTGAGATGGCGTGGAAGATGGGCGTGAGCACCGTACTGCTGGACACGTGTCGATTTATGACCGACGCACAGCGGCTTTATAGATCGCGCGGTTTCGTCGAGCGCTCGCCCTACGAGGGAACCGAGATCCCTCTCCGACTGCAACATCTGTGGATCTTCTTCGAGCGGTCCGCCGGGCGTTTCTCCGCACAAGACCACGAATGACGGGCTCCGAGGCTGATTCGGCGTTCATTCGTGACCTTGTGCGGAGCGATGCGAGATCGCCGGAGCATCAGCTGCGAGCGTCGGGAAATCGCGCGCCGCCGTGGTGAGGAGGAGCGAGCGGAGGCGCTGTTTCCTCTGCGAGCGACGACGAACTAGGCGGATTCCACGCGCGATTGCGCGAGCAGCTTGCCAAAAGAGGGACTAGTCCTCAGCGGACTTGGCCGTTGCAAGATTCTCCTTGATCAAGGTCATCACCGAGGAGTCGGTCAGTGTGGTGACATCGCCCAGTTCGCGGTTCTCGGCGATGTCGCGCAGCAGCCTGCGCATGATCTTGCCTGACCGGGTCTTCGGCAACTCCTCGACGATCATGATCTGTCGCGGCTTCGCGATCGAACCGATCTCCTTCGCTACATGGGTCCGGAGCTCTGCGACCACGTCGTCGCCCCCTTCGCCCGCGTCGGCGCGCAAGATCACAAACGCCACGATGGCCTGGCCGGTCATGGGATCGCTCGCTCCCACGACAGCAGCCTCAGCGACCTTCGGGTGTGACACCAGCGCCGATTCGATCTCCGTCGTGGACATCCGGTGCCCGGAAACGTTCATCACGTCGTCGACGCGACCGAGCAGCCAGATGTCGCCGTCCTCGTCCTTTTTGGCTCCGTCGCCGGCGAAGTACCGCTCCGGGAAGCGTGACCAATAGGTATCGACGTAGCGTTGATCATCGCCCCAGATGGTCCGCAACATTGCCGGCCAGGGCTTTGTGATCACCAGGTAACCGCCCGATCCGTTGGGCACCGGGGCAGCCTCGTCGTTGACCACGTCGACCTCGACGCCAGGAACTGCCTGCATTGCCGCGCCGGGCTTGCCGGCCGTCACTCCGGGCATCGGAGAGATCATGTGCATTCCGGTCTCGGTCTGCCACCAGGTGTCGACTACCGGCGTACGATCACCGCCGATGTAATGCCGGTACCAGACATACGCCTCCGGGTTGATCGGCTCGCCGACTGATCCCAGAATGCGCAACGACGACAGGTCAAAGCCCTCCGGAATGTCCGAACCCCACTTCATAAAGGTCCGAATCGCTGTAGGTGCGCAGTACAAGATCGACACTCGGTACTTCTCGATGATCTCCCACCAGCGACCCTTGTGCGGAGTGTCGGGGGTGCCCTCGTACATGACCGACGTCGTGCCGTTCACCAGCGGTCCGTAGACCAAATAGGAATGCCCGGTCACCCAGCCGATGTCCGCGGCCGTCCAGAAGATGTCGGTCTCCGGTTTGAGGTCGAATGATGCCCAGTGTGTGTACGCGACGCCAACAAGATAGCCGCCCGTCGTATGGAGGATGCCTTTCGGCTTACCCGTACTTCCCGAGGTGTACATGACGTAAAGCGGATGCTCAGCGGGGAAGTACTCGCAGACGTGATCATCTGACTGTTTGGCAACGAACTCGTGCCACCACAGGTCGCGGCCCTCGGTCATCGGCGTGTCCTGCTTGGTGCGCTGGATGACCAGGACATTGCGTACGTCGGGGCAGGACTTCAATGCCTCATCGACCGCCGGCTTCAACGATGACTGCGCGCCACGCCGGTACCCGCCGTCGGCCGTGATCACGATCTCGACGCCGCAGTCGATGATCCGTGACGAGAGCGCATCGGCCGAGAAGCCGCCAAAGACCACGGTGTGCGGTGCGCCGACGCGGGCGCAGGCCAACATCGCGACGACTGCTTCCGGAATCATCGGTAGGTAGATCGCGACCCGATCACCAGCCTTGACGCCTAATTCGATCAGCGCATTGGCTGCCTGCTTCACCTCGCTAGCCAGCTCGCCGTAAGTGATCACCCGGGTGTCTCCGGGTTCGCCCTCGAAGTAGAAGGCAACACGATCTCCGTTGCCTGCCTCGACGTGACGATCAAGACAGTTGTAGGCGGCGTTCAGGGTGCCGTCGGCGAACCACTTCGCGAACGGCGGATTGCTCCAGTCAAGGACCTCGGTCGGCTCGGTCTGCCAGCTCAGCCGCTTCGCCTGCTCGGCCCAGAAATCCTCGGAATCCGCCTCAGCCTCGGCGTAGGTCTCGGCCGTGACATTGGCATTCGCCGCCAGGTCAGCGGGCGGCTCGAAGCGCCGGTCCTCGTGGAGCAGGTTGTCCAGAGCGTTGTCAGTCACAGCGACATCTCCTCACGAGCACGATGATCGGGGCCGGGCCGGGGGCTCATGTGGCGTAGCGCGGCCCATCGGCCTCAGCCTATCGATGGCGCTATCCCGCAGATGCTTGACCAAACGTCGGCTGCGTCGGAGCGCTCCTTGCACGTTCGTCATGGAGACTAGCCCGCAAGGATCAGCTCTGTCGTGCGATCGAAATATGTCAAAACTGACATATTGACTGGCGCTCGTCTGTTGCTGGCGTCACCGGGCTGGCGGGATGTGTACCAGCGGGCAGTCAGTCGACGCCCACCGAGAGTTCTGCCTCGATGTCGAGCCCGCTGGCGTCGGGACCGGAGTCGGAAGCGGCGGAGGCCATCGTTGATCTGTCCGGACCTGCGGACTTCGGCACGCTATCGATCACGGACAACGCACGATCAATAACGATGCCGGCGCTGTTCGCCTACTCCAACACCGATCGCTCGGACCTCGACGAGGTACGTCAGAACCTCAAGCGCATGCCAAGCAAGAACAAGATCTTTCTCAGCTATCCCGGGGGCCACGGCTACGAGCTGCTGCAAGATCAAAACACCGGTGAGCTCAGCCCGCTCGCCGATCGGGTACAGCGCTTCGTTGCGAACGGGAGCTGATGCTGGTGTCGGTACTTTGTCCTACTTCAGGGGGGCCGCAACCGTGGGGCGACAAGATCAAAGTTTGATCCGGAGCACATCGTCGAAGTCGTCAGTGATCACAAGCCTTGAATGATCAACTTCAACGCGCCAGCAGGACGTCTGGAATGGCAGCATCAAGGGGTCTGGCGCTCGGGCAGAGGTGTCATAGAGCGCGCCGACCTCACGCAGCAGCCGGGCGTACGTGCCGGGGTTCAGCTGCGCGACGGCTGGGCGCCGCTCGACCATCGCAATCAGGCCGTCTCGGGTGATCGGCATCCAATTGCGGAAGTTGCGACGTTCGAAGAGACCGAAGTAGGGGCTCCCGGCAACCTTCTCGACGCTGTCCTCACCGTAGTCGCCGCGCATCGCTTCGGGATCGGCCTCACGCATCAGGGTGATCAGCCGCCGGACCCAGGGGACGGTGTCGTCGCGGGTGTTGTACGCGATCGCGAGGTGGCCGCCGGGCTTGAGTACCCGGGCGATTTCGCTCAGTGCGAGCTCTGGCGGGAATCGATGCAAGGTTTGCGCGGCAGTCACAACGTCGAAGTGGCAGGACAGGAACGGCAACGACTCGACCCGGCCGACGACGTGCAGCCGGGTGCCAAGCCGAGCGGGCAGACCCCCGACGAGTTCAACGGTGCGGTCGATGCAGAACACTTCATGACCGGCATCGCGCAGCATCGCCGCGAAGCCGCCGCGGCCCGCCCCGAGGACGAGAACCCGCAGAGGTCCGGGACCGACCATCCAAGCGGCTGCAGCGTCTGGATATGGAGTTCGCGCCGTAGCCATGGGGGAAACTTTAGTGGTGCTCGACCCGCTAGCTGATCTTGCGCGCTTCGAGGGCGTGGCGTCGGCGGTGGCAGCAGCGGCCGATGCGGTCGATGCCGTGTTGCGGGATCGGGGCTTGCGGAAAATCACCGACGAGCAACTGAGCCAGGCCCTGCTGGCCGGAGCGACGGCGAACGCGGGGCTGACTGGCAATCCGGACCAATGGCGGGTCGGCGCTCTCCGGTTGGCGGCGGAACTGACACCACTTGCTGCTCTGATCAGAGTTGCGCCGGGCCAGGCCCTGGCCCGCGCGCACGGCGTCGTCGCTCGTGGCGTGGTGCCTGACCATGAACTCGGCAAGATCGGCTCCGAGCCAGGCGCCGCGGCCCGGATGAACAGCCTGGCGGAGTTGTTGACCCGCCATACGTCCGCTCCGGCGATCGTGGTCGGGGCGGTTGCCCACGCAGAGATTGCCGTCGTCGCACCGTTCGGCGACGCGAGCGGTCTGATTGCGCGAGCAGCCGAACATCTGGTGTTAATCGCGGCCGGCTTGGATCCGTACGGAGTGATCGTGGTTGAGGCCGGTCACGCCGAGAACGCCGCCCGCTACTCCGCCGGACTCGAGGGGTACGCGGAAGGCAGGATAACCGGCGTCAAAAGCTGGCTGCTGGGCTGCGCGGCTGCGGTAGCTCGCGGTGCCGAGCTCTCCCCGATAGCTCACCGCTGAGTTGGTTGGGCGACCCCGTACGTGACGCGGCGCCCACCGAGGCGGGCGCCGTGCCTGGCACGTCAGTACCAAGTGACCATGCGTGCATCTTTTCAACGTGTTGGCCCAGGCAAACC
Source organism: Propionibacteriaceae bacterium (assembly GCA_036380335.1). Taxonomy (GTDB): domain Bacteria; phylum Actinomycetota; class Actinomycetes; order Propionibacteriales; family Propionibacteriaceae; genus Microlunatus. The sequence goes on from DASVEX010000099.1 coordinate 8,808, forward strand.
TGGATCGCAACTTCCCGTCGGGGATGGGTGATCGCCGCGTGGGTACTTGAATGCCGTGCGAGGTCTGCCGA
>DASVEX010000100.1:0-10070 GCA_036380335.1 Propionibacteriaceae bacterium
CGCCTCCCTGGGAAGACTGAGACCGCGACCCCGTGCACGCTGCGGCAGCGGGGCGCAATCACCCAGGTCGGGTGTACCGGCGAGCCGACCGAGTCGACACGATGGCGTCAGCACCGACGCGGCCGCAACAGGAGTAGCTCAGATGACTGGTGAAGCAATCGCCCGCACCACAGAACAATGCGAACTCGGCGAAGGTGTTCGTTGGGACGATCGTCGTGCGGAGTTGCTCCGAGTCGACATCCTTGCGGGGCACGTCTACCGCGACACGATCACCGATGACGGCGCGCTGGTTGCCATTCAGGTTCATCATGTACCCGGGACGGTGGGAGCGGTTGCTCCCATTCACGACGATGAGGGTTGGCTGCTGGCAGCAGATCAGGGGTTCAGCTACCTGCGTCCGGATGGCACCGTGCGGGCTATTGCCGACGTCACGCCAGACTGGACCCGGATGAACGATGCCGCCTGCGATCCCCAGGGCCGCTTTTGGGCGGGCACTCTTGCCTATGATCAACGATCCGGTGGAGGGGCTCTGTACCGGCTCGATCGCCGTGGCCAAACCGAGCTGATGCTCGACGGATTGACGACCTCGAACGGACTGGGCTGGAGTCCGGACGATCGCACGATGTATCTGGTGGATAGCGGACCTCGTGTCATCCACACTTTCACTTTTGACCCGGACGAGGGCACGATCGCAGGCGGGCAGGTGCTGGTCGAGGTGCCAGCCGACGTCGGATCGCCGGACGGGTTGACGGTGGATGCGGCCGGCGATCTCTGGGTGGCGATCTACGGCGGAGGGCGGGTCCACCGTTACTCACCGGCGGGCGAACTGCGCGAGGAACTCTTCACGCCGGCCGAGCAGACGACCTGCTGCGCATTCGCCGGCCCTGGACTGCATCGCCTGTACGTCACGACCGCGACCGAGCACTGGACCGACGAGCAGCGCCGTGCACAACCAGCTGCTGGTCTCGTCTACGCCTTCGAGACCGACGCGACGGGCGTGCCCGCGGCACATTTTCGTCCGGAACCAACCTGGTGGGCAACTGTGGTCGCATAGCACAGTGAGCGCCAGGACTCCCACGGTCTGATTCTGCCCAACGCGGTGGACCCGGCGTCGATAGCGGGTTGGGAAGAACAGCTTTCTTCTGAGAAGTCCTTTCTCAAGAGCCAGGGGGTTCTCCGGTACGCCGGCGCAGCGTCGCCCCGTACACCGCCGCTTGGGTGCGGCGTTGCATGCCGAGCTTGGTCAGCAGGCCCGAGACGTAGTTCTTGACCGTCTTCTCGGCGAGGAACAGCCGCTCACCAATCTGGCGATTCGTGCATCCCTCGGCGATGAGATCCAGGATCTCTCGCTCCCGAGCGGTCAGCCTGCCAGCCACGGGATCTGGCTCCACCGGATGCCGCAGCCGGTCGAGCAGTTTCTGCGTCATTGTTGGATCCAGCAATGACCGCCCCGCGGCCACCTGACGGATCCCTTCAATGAGGCTGTTACCGGCGATCTGTTTGAGCAGGTATCCAGAGGCGCCGGCCATCACGGCTGCAAAGAGTGCCTCGTCGTCATCATAGGAAGTCAAGATCAAGCATCGGACATCCTCAGAGGAGGAGCGGATCTCCCGGCAAACATCGATCCCGCTGCCATCCGGCAACCTCGCATCCAGCAGGGCGACATCGGGTGCCGCCGCTGGAATACGGTGCAACGCATCACCCGCTGTAGCGGCCTCACCGACAATGATCAAATCATCGGTAGTCGTCAGCAGGTCGGTCAGTCCTCTGCGCACCAGCTCATGATCATCAAGGATGAAGACTCGGATGGGCTGGTGTCTGGTTACTGGGAGATCGGGATAGACCATCGCAGCCGGAGCCCCCCCTCAGCTGTGTCGCCGACCTCGAGGTAGCCACCTTGCCGCTCGGCCCGTTGGTTCAGGTTTTCCAAGCCGCTCCGCCGCGTGCTGCGGCCTAGGCCTACTCCGTTGTCGATCACGGTCAGGTAGAGCCGCTGTTTGCCCGCTTGGATCCGCACTCGCACCTGCGTGGCCTGAGCGTGTTTGGTCACGTTGGTCAACGATTCCCGCAACACAGCCTCGACATCGGCGATGGTCGCCTCGTCGGTAATCGTGTCCAGCGGCCCAACCAGCGAGACATCAGGACGTGCGGGCAGTAGCGGCGCGAGTTGATCGACAACCGCCAGCGCGGTTCCCCGCAACGACTGTGAGGAATCCTCCTGTAATGCGTGAATCCTGGTTCGGATCTGACGAATCGTCTCATCGAGTTCCTCGACGGTTCGACCCAGACGCGCCTTGACCGCATCGTCTCCGATGGTCGCAGCAATGCTTTGCAAGCTAAGGCCTGCTGCGAAGAGCCGCTGGATGACATGATCATGAAGATCCCGCGCGATCCGATCCCGATCTTCCAGAACTCCAAGCCGCTGTTGATCAGCTCGGGCATCGCTGAGCTCCAGCGCGATGGCCGCTTGGCCGGCAAAGGTTTCGGCCATGTCCAGGTCCGAGGCCGTGAACGGCGCGTGCGGTATGAGTCGGCCGGCCACGATCGCACCGCGTGGACCGGCTTCCCCCAGCAGCGGAAGCGCCATGGCCTGGCTGACCGGTACATACGGCCGCAGGTGCAGATACACGTCCGGATGTTGATCAACGAATGCCACCCGTACGCCCTGGCCGTCCTGCATGGCTCGCCACGCGATGCTGTTGTCGGTCGGGTACCGAATTCCGATGAGCTCGCGTTCGGCGGCACCGGTAGCAACAGTGACCTCTAACTGCACCGGATGATCACTGGTCGGCCTCACCAGCGTGACGACATCGGCTGAAGCCAGGCGCTTCACACTCGTCGCAATCCCATGAAGGGTCTCGGAGTAGTCGGCTTCCGGGTCAAGCAACTGGCGACTGACCTCGCCGGAGGCCCTCAGCCACTCTTGCCGCCGACGTGACTCCTCGTAAAGTCGCGCGTTCTCGATCGCAATGCCAGCCGTCGCCGCCAAGGCCAAGACCGACTCCTCATCTTGGGCAGTAAAAGGCTCGCCATCGGCGCGGTCGGCCAGGTACAGGTTGCCGAAGACCTCGTCGCGGCTACGGATCGGGACGCCGAGAAACGTCGTCATCTGGGGATGCCCGTCCGGAAAACCGGAAGACCGGGGATCCTGGTCAATCCGGGTCAGCCGGATCGGCCTGGGATCGTCGATCAGCACGCCAAGCACGCCCCGCCCTTTGGGAAGCTCGCCAATTGCCTGGACGGTGTCATCCTCCATCCCCACGTGCAAGAACTGTTCGAGCGTGCCGTCGCCGCCTATGACGCCCAGCGCCGCGTACCTGGCGCCTGAGACGTCCTTTGCGGTGGCCACCAGGCGACGCAGCACCGCGTCAAGAGACAGCTCTTGCACGATGGAATGATTGGCCTTCAGCAGCTGCCGCAGCCGACTCTGAGCCGTCATGATCACCGACGCCTGCTCCACGAGTTGGTTCGTCAGCAGTTCGACGGACAACCGCGGATCGTCCTCGGGATCCCACAACATGGGTCCCGGCTTGCTGGTTTCGCCCTGCGCAGCCATGTCGAGGACAGATTACGATGACCGGACAATTTAGCGCCACGCGCCCCGTCTCGGGGCGCCACGACCCTGCGGCTGAATCATTCGCGGTTGTCTCGATGGCCAGCAGCACCGGACCTGGGCCATATGTGGACGCATTGGGCCCACATTCCGACTTCGTAGGACTTTCGACCCTGTGCTTATTTCCGGTGCCACGTGATGCTAAGGGCGGGCGGTGAAGCCTGGCTCTCACGCTGGCCACCTTCACCGCCCGGATTGAGCGCTGCGCCGCCGACTGGGTGCTGCTCAGCAGGGAATGGAGGCCCTGTCGCCATGACCTCGCTACCGCAGCAGCAACCCTCACCCAGCAAATTCGTCGAGCTGTCAGAGAACGAGTGCATCAAACTCTTGGCTGACCATACTGCCGGTCGAGTCGGCTTTATGGGATCCGACGGCCCACAGATCCTGCCGGTGAGCTATCAATACCGTTTCGGCAGCGTGATATTTCGTACCTCTCCTGTCGGAGCTCTTTCCGGGTTGGCGCGCCGAACCAGCGTCGCCTTCGAGATCGACAGGATTGATGAGCGGAGCCAGTCGGGCTGGAGCGTTCTGATACTCGGATTCGCCGAAGAAATGGTCCATAACCGTCTGCTCGCCTCCGCATGGGAAACCGGTCCGGTGCCCTGGGCGGACGGAATGCGAAATCTCTTCATCGAAATCAAGCCGCGGAAGATCAGCGGGCGATCCGTACACACCCGATCGGGCTACTAACCGCCCTGCTGCCCCTCCATGCTCCCTCAACGCAGCATGCGCCCTGAGCCTGTCGAAGGGCCATCCCCGCACACTTAGCGCACATCAGCCCACGGTTCGAGTAGCTCCAAGAGCCAGCCTCGTACGGGGAATTCATACTTCGCGATCATGCTCAGTGGCGCCTCCTGTAGGGCACGCTCCCAGGCCAGCGCGCGGGTCACACAACCCGTGCTCCGCGCCAACCCCACCCACCGCCGCAGCTCATCGCCGCCGCACAGGCTGCTGAACGGTTCAAGGTAGGCGTCGCGAAGCCGCAGCATGCGCGAGTCGTGAAAGTCCTGGCCGTCAACCGGCAAGTCGGCCTGGAAGGCAATTGAGTTCAGCGTGGCGAGCATCGTGCCAAAGGGGTGTCCTATCGACGCGTCACCCCAATCGATGATCCGGACTGACGACAGGTCCGCCATCTCGCCCGGCCAGCAGACATTGTTGGAGTGCAAGTCATCGTGTTGCAAGCTGTCCGGAATCGGCGACGCGGCGAGCTCGGCACACCGGCCCTCGTACGCCGGTAGCACGCGTTCCAAGGTGGCGGCCTGCGGCTGAGTCACCCCGCCTTGTTCGATGGGCTCATTGGCGAGTTGGCCCAGCAGCCGGCGAAACTCCAACGGGAGTTGGGCGGGACCCCGGTCCGGCGCCCCGCAAGCAAGCATCCGGGAACGATCGGCGGCGAGGGCGAGCTGGGCCTCGCCGTATCGAGGAAGCAGCCGCTCCCAATACCCCCACAACGCGTCAGGCTCCGTTTTCGACCGGAGCATCGGCCCACCGTCTCGAGTAATCGACCACGTCATTGCGTCGTCGTACGCGAGCAGCTGCGGTGCCAGGCCCGGCCAGAGCTCGTCGAGCAAGGCCACCAGTGTGGCCTCGTACGCGGTCCCAGGTCCATTCACCTTGAACCACACGCGACCCTCCGTGCTCTCGAATCGGATGGTGCTTGACCAGACCCGAGCGTGTGTCTGCTCCCACTCGCCGGTAAGTCGAATACCGGCCGGCTCGAGCTGCGCCGCCACCCATGTCCGAGCCGATTCGATGAAGGGGCTGCTCGTCCATACGGCTACCGGATCGAGGGCTCCGTCTGGGCACATCCTTGGACCTTAGATCAGCTGCCGGCTGGCGTCACTTGTTGATCTTGGCGTGCAGCTCAGATATTGCCGCGACATGCGAAGCGCTAGGCGGCTGTGCGGGCTGCGACGATGGAGGATAAGGCATGGCCGCGACGCGGCAGGCAGAGCGTAAGCCGCAGACTGTGAGCCCGGCGGCAGTTCGACCTGTCCGGCTGCGCGTGCGCTGGGATCGAGTAACTGTGCTGGTGGCATTGCTGGCCGTTTTGACCACCGTTACCGTCCACGCCGTCATCTCTGCGGTGCACGACGGCTTGCGAGCAATGTCAGCTGAGCCACTGCCACCGGCAGGAAGAACGATCGGTGTCGCCGGGCAGGCTCCTGAGGCACACCCCAAATGCCCACCGCCTGCGACCGTGGTCCTCCACACTGCACCAGCAGCAGCAGCCGACGACATAGCCCGGACCGTGGCGTTGACCTTTGATGATGGCCCAGGTCAGGCCACACCAGCCGTGCTCGACACACTGCACAGGAATGGCGTGCATGCGACGTTCTTCGTCATCGGTCAGCGGGTGGCCGCCGAACCCGACATGGTGCAAAGGATTGCCGCTGACGGGCACGCGTTAGGCAATCACAGCTGGTCACATCACATTCCGAGTGCGAAAGCCGGTTGGAACCGCAGCACGGTTACAGCGGAGATCGAGCGCACCAATCGCGCGATCTTGGCCGCCACAGGGCTCAAGCCGTGCCTGTTTCGTCCGCCCGGGGGAATCGTCAAGGGCGCCCGGCAAGCCACCCACACTGCTGGCATCTCGATGATCTTGTGGTCAACCGACCCCAGGGACTGGGCGGTCTCAGCAAGCAAGAAATCCGCCTCGGTCATCCGGAAGCGCGTCTCCGCCGGACTGCATGAGCAACATCCGGTGATCTTGCTTCACGACGGCGGTGGCAACCGATCGGCGACAGTTGCCGCACTGCAAGGGATCATCGACGACTACCGAGCACGCGGTTACCAATTCGTCACCCTGGCCGAGCCGGGCTAACACACCGAGCTACGGCAGGTACGACGCTCTCAGGCCTCCAGTACGTACGTGCCCGGCGCGTCGGCGATCGGACGGTACTTGCGGTTGCCCATCCGCGGCGGCTTGCGCATGCCTCCTGCTCGCGCCGCAATCCATTCGGCCCAGTCTTCCCACCAGGTCACGGGATGGATAGTCGCGGCGGCCATCCACGCGGCCGGATCCGCAGGCAGCGGCTTGTTACCTTCCAACACGTGATGAATGGACTTCGGGCTCGGAGGATTCACGATTCCCGCAATATGGCCGGAGTTCGACAGCACGAAGCGTACGTCCCCGGCCGGCAGCCGAGCACCCGCGTACGAGCTCTTCCATGGCGCGATGTGATCTTGCTCGGCAGAGAGGAAGTAGAGATCTTGATCAACTTTTGCAAGATCAAGACGCTCTCCAGCCAGCTCCATGACTCCCTTGGCGAGCTGGTTCTCCACATAGCAGCTGCGCAGATAGAAGGTATGCATCTCTGCGGGCATTCGAGTCGAGTCGTTGTTCCAGCTCAGCAGGTCGAACGTCGCCGGCTCTTCACCCATCAGCCAGCTGCTTACGGCGTAGTTCCAAATCAGATCGTTCGTCCTCAGCAGGTTGAAAGACCGCTGCATGTCCTCTTTGGGCAAGAAGCCAGTGCGCTTCATGGTCTTCTCCAGCCGGCGGATGCTTGCTTCATCGGTGAAGATGCCAAGCAGGCCCGGCTCGCTGAAGTCGATCAAGGTGTTCAGGAATGTCGCCGAGTTGATCAGTTCCAGACCGACGGCGTCGAGGTATGCCAGCGTAGCCATCGTCAGCGTCCCGCCGAGACAGAGCCCTAGAAGGTTGACCTGCTCTGCGCCGGTGATGTTGCGGACGACCTCGAGGGCTGCAATGGGGCCGGAGATCAGGTAGTCATCCATCTGTACATTGCGCATCCGCTCGTCCGGATTGCGGTAGCTGATCATGAAAACCGTGTGTCCATGATCGACGGCCCATTGCACCAGGCTGCGGCCCGGGGCGAGGTCCATGATGTAGTACTTGTTGATCCAGGGCGGGCTGAAGAGCAGCGGAATCTCGTGCACCTGAGCGGTGCTCGGCGCGTACTGGATCAGCTCCATCAAGTCGTTGCGGAAGACAACCTTGCCTGGTGTGACCGCCATGTCCTCGCCCACGGTGTGCACGCCCTGCACGACCTGTTGCGGCGCGCCGCGATTGGTCCGGACGTCATGAACGAAGTTGCGCGCCCCTTTCGCCAAAGACAGGCCGCCGGTGTCCAAGGCCTTCTTGATCACTGCCGGGTTTGCCAGGGGGAAGTTGGTGGGAGCCAGCGCATCGATGATCAACTGCACTGCGAACTCCGCTTTCTGCCTGACTGCAGGCGGAGTTTCGCTGTCTCGGACTATCTCGAGCAACGACTGCTCCCAGTCGTGATAGATCTCCCGAAGCCACCAATACCCGGCATTGCTCGTCCATGCCGGATCCGTGAAGCGTCTGTCCTTGCCACGCTTTGGTGCGTACGACGGGCTGCCGCCAGCTGCACGTACGGCAGCAGCAGCAGTAGCGCGCAGCATCTCGCCCCCCGTACGAGTGATCACGCCGGCCACCTTGTCGGGGCGAGCCGCCGCGGCCAGGCCTGTGCGTAGCAACGGCGAGAACAAGGAGAGTGGGTCGAGTCGGCCCATCAAGTCGCTGCCGTTGAGCAGATTGGTGCCTGCGGTCAGCAGCGGACCAAGTTGATCACGGACCGCCTCATCGATGGTGTCCCAGTCATCATCGGCGCCGACTGTTGAACCGCCGGCTGGCGGGGTGCTTGCCTCGCTCATCGCACGCTCCGACTCTTGCGGTGTTTTAGAGTGACCCGACGCAGAGCCTGATACGCCTCAATCAACGAACGGCGCTGGGATGCTGTCAGATCAGAATCTGACTGAATCGCTTCGATGACCTCCGCCGACGCATCCTCCGGCTGGTCGCCGCGCAGCAAGTCAGCAGAAACGTTGAGGGACTCAGCGATCGCGCGAAGAACCTCTTCCGAAGGGGCCCGAAGCCCGCGTTCAATCTGGGAGAGGTACGGATTGGAAATGCCGGCCATCGCCGCGACCTGACGCATCGACAGCTCGGCCAGCTCTCGTTGCCGGCGGATGATCTCGCCAAGTTTTAGCTGATCATCCGCCGACTGCTGTGTTGTCACAGCACGAGCATACGGTTTTACTTCAGGACGTCCCGCACGGCTGAGGCGTACGCCGCGGTGGCCTCGGTGATGAAGTCGTTCTGCGCCTTGACGACGGTGGTCACCCAGTCCAGCTGGGTGGCGTCGGCGAGCTGCTGCCGGTAGTCGACGTAGCTGGCGACAGTCTTCTCGTAGGTGTCGAGAGCTGCGCTGCCGGTCTTCTTGCCGGTCTCGATCAGCTTCTCGTTGAAAACGCGATAGCGCTCGTTGACGTCGCCAAAGCCTTCAGTGAGGTCATTGATCTTCTTAGTTGTGGTCGTGGCCATGATTGTGCTCCTTGGATGTTTGGGTACAACGAACACTATGTTAGCCAAAAAACGCTAGCTAAGCTAGCGGAGCTGGTGCGACATCGGTCACATCGACGATCTCTACGATAGGTCCATGATTTCGCGCGAAGAAGCACCGGAGAATCTGGTGGGCGAGCTGATCCGTCGGCAACGCGAGCTGGCCGAGCTGTCGATGCGTCAGGTCGCCGCGATGGCCGGCATCTCCAATCCGTACCTCTCCCAGATCGAGCACGGCCTGCGCGCCCCATCGGCCGACGTGCTCGAGGGAATTGCCGCGACGCTGGGTGTCTCGGTCGACTCACTGCGTCGTCGCACCAGCGATGATGATCGTGCCTTTGATCGCGACGATGATCACGAGGCAGAGCAGGAAGAGCCTGGTGAGCATGCCGCAACTGTCGCTGCAATCTCGGCCGATCCAGGACTGACGGCTAGGCAGCGCCGGGCTCTGATCGAGATCTATACGGCGATGACTGAAGCAACCGCCAGCCGACGCTACCGCCGAAGCTCATAGGTTGATCGAGGTTCAGACGCTGTGGCGCAGCAATTCGACTCCGTCGATGACTACATAGCAAGCTTCCCGCCCCAGGTGCAGGCCGAGCTCCAGGCAGCGCGTCGCACGATTCATGCCGCGGCTCCAGGTGCCGAGGAGTCGATCAGTTACGCGATTCCGACCTTCAGCCTCGCCGGCCGACCAGTCGTCTACCTCTCCGGTTGGAAGAAGCACATCAGCATCTACCCGGTGCCCGAGCTCGACGCGAGCATCGAGCCGAAGGTTGCTCCCTATCTGTCCGGCAAAAGCACGGCCAAATTTCCCCTCGGAAAGCCGCTCCCCGAGGAGTTGATCACCGCTCTGGTCGAACGATTAGTAGCACAGCGACTGCGTAGCTAGTGCCGTCAGCAATCAGACTGCGGCTAGTTTCTGGCCGGGTTACGCGAGCGCGTCACTAGCCGCCGAGAGGACCTGGCACAATCGCTGGCGGAGTGATCGGCTGTGTCTTGCGATAGACGCTATTGACCTTGTAGGCGTTCTTCTCCATCTTCAGCGCCTCCTGGCGAGTCTTCGCCATCTCTTCTGGGCTGAGGTGGCTGACCTTGGTCAGAACCAATGTCTCGTCTTCT
>DASVEX010000101.1:0-2248 GCA_036380335.1 Propionibacteriaceae bacterium
CATCGGCGACCGCAAGACCGGCAAGACCGCCATTGCCGTCGACACGATCATCAACCAGAAGAGCGCCTGGGACAGCGGCGATCCGGAACAGCAGGTGCGCTGCATTTACGTCGCGATCGGCCAGAAGGGCTCGACCATCGCTGCAGTTCGCGGTGTGCTAGAAGAGGCCGGTGCGCTCGAATACACCACGATCGTCGCCGCGCCCGCGTCAGACCCGGCTGGCTACAAGTACGTTGCGCCGTACACCGGCTCGGCCATCGGGCAGCACTGGATGTACCAGGGCAAGCACGTACTGATCATCTTTGACGACCTGACCAAGCAGGCCGAGGCGTACCGTGCCATGTCGCTGTTGCTGCGCCGTCCGCCCGGCCGTGAGGCATACCCGGGCGACGTGTTCTATCTGCACAGCCGCCTGCTGGAGCGCTGTGCGAAACTCTCCGACGAGCTGGGCGGTGGCTCGATGACCGGCCTGCCGATCATCGAGACCAAAGCCAATGACGTGTCGGCGTACATCCCGACCAACGTCATCTCGATCACAGACGGTCAGATCTTCTTGCAGTCGGATCTCTTCAATGCCAATCAGCGACCAGCTATCGATGTGGGCATCTCGGTGTCCCGTGTCGGTGGGGCCGCGCAGATCAAGGCGATGAAGAATGTCTCCGGCTCGCTCAAGCTCGAGCTCGCCCAGTATCGGGACATGCAGGCCTTTGCGATGTTTGCCTCTGACCTTGATGCCACAACCCGTCGCCAGCTCGATCGCGGCGGCCGGCTGGTCGAGCTGCTCCGCCAGCCGCAGTACTCGCCATATCCGATTGAAGAGCAAGTTGTCTCGGTCTGGGCCGGCCTCCAAGGTCTGATGGACGAGGTGCCAGTTGACGACGTGCTGCGCTTCGAGCGCGAGCTGCTCGATCATCTGCGTCACCATGGCGACGTGCTAAGGAACATCCGGGAGACCAAGACGTTCGACGACGACACCGCAGCGGCGCTGCGCGAGCAGATTGCCGAGTTCAAGAAGGGTTTCCAGACCTCCGAGGGCAAGTTGTTGGCCGGCCGCGAGGAGCATGTAGCACTCGAGGAAGAGGACGTCACACAAGAGCAAATCGTGAGGCAGAAGCGAGGCTGATATGCCGGCAAGCTTGCGGGAGCTGCGACAGCGCCGCACCTCGGTGTCGACCATCAAGAAGGTCACCCGGGCGATGGAGCTGATCGCGGCCTCCAGAATCATCAAGGCGCAACAACGCGCCCGAGCGGCTGCTCCCTATGCACGCGAGCTGACCAAGGCCGTGTCGGCGGTTGCGACGTTTTCCAACGTCGACCATCCACTGACCACTGAGGCAGAGAACCCGACCAGGGCGGCGGTGTTGCTGATCACCTCGGATCGCGGTTTGGCCGGCGCGTACTCCTCCTCGGTGATCAAGGAGGGCGAGAAGCTGAACCAGATGTTACGCGAGGCGAACAAGGAGGCGGTGCCATACCTGGCTGGCCGCAAGTCGATCGCGTTTTACGGGTTCAGGCGTCGTAATGTCGCCGCCAAGTGGGAGGGCTTCTCCGACGCGCCCACCTACGCCCACTCCCGTGAGATCGCCGACACGCTGATTGAGGCGTTCCTGACGCCAACCGCAGAGGGCGGGGTGGATGAGATCCATGTGGTCTTCACCCGCTTCGTTTCAATGCTCACCCAGCGAGCTGAAGTGATCCGGCTCTTGCCACTGGAGGTCGTGGAGGGCGAAGAGCCCCCGCCCGGTGACGAGATCCTTCCGCTGTACGAGTTCGAGCCGGATGCCGAGACGGTGCTGGATGAGCTGCTGCCGCTGTATGTCGCCAGCCGCATCCATTACTGCCTGCTTCAGGGCGCGGCCTCTGAGCTGGCTAGCCGGCAGAAGGCGATGAAGTCGGCAACCGACAATGCGCAGCAGCTGATCGAGCGGCTGACCCGTGAAGCAAACCAGGCCAGGCAGGCAGAGATCACCCAGGAGATATCAGAGATCGTCGGCGGCGCGAGTGCCCTCGCCGAGGCAACCGCGGCCTCCGAATGACGTCGCACCGTCGGATGACAGCAACCCACGAGCTAATGAGGAAACCAGATGACCGCCACGATTGAAGAACAAGACACCGAAGCCCCCTCGGGCGGCATCGGCCGCGTCTCTCGGGTCATCGGCCCGGTGGTCGATGTTGAGTTTCCCGTCGACCAGATGCCCGACATCTACAACGCGCTGACGGTCGAGACCACCGTGGGTGGTGAGACCCG
>DASVEX010000102.1:0-3814 GCA_036380335.1 Propionibacteriaceae bacterium
TGATCAGCTCGATTACCGGCCAGACCGTCCAGCTCAAGAGCGGTCCGCCAGTGGGAACTCAGGTTGTGGTTGTGGGCGCGCCCGAGTTGGTCGGCGCCGAGGCCGGGATCAGCGGTGAGGAGTGATGGCACAGCCGCTTGAAACCAAGCCGCGCCAGACCTTGATGCGCTGGATCGTTGGGACCAGCCTGAACTACCGCTTCCTCGTCGTCGCCATCGGTGCCTTGCTGATGGTCTTCGGCGTTGCCACGCTCCCATCCACGCGGGTCGATGCCTTTCCGGAGTTCGCGCCGCCGCGGGTAGTCATCCAGACTGCCTGCCTCGGTCTTTCAACCTCCGATGTGGAGCAGTTGGTGACCGTGCCGCTGGAGCAGGCCCTCAACGGCGTCGAGGGCCTGGAAGATATGCGGTCCAAGTCAGTGCCGCAGCTCTCGGCGATCGAGCTGATCTTCAAACAAGGTTTCAACGAGCTGAAAGCTCGCCAGCTCGTGCAGGAGCGGATGACGGCCGTAGCCACCACTCTGCCGACCTGGGCGGCGCCGCCAGTCATGCTGGCGCCGGTGTCGGCCACTGGTCGAGCGGTCCAGATCGGCATGACATCAAAGGACCATTCCCTGATTCAGATGTCGATGTCTGCGTACTGGACGATCCGGGCTCGGCTGCTCGAGGTTCCCGGCGTGGCGAACGTCGCTCTGTGGGGAGAGCGCCTGCAGATGATGCAGGTTCAGGTCGAGCCGCCCAAGATGGAGGCGCAGCATGTTGCGCTGAACGAGGTCATGGAGGCCACGGCGGATGCGGTCGATTCCGGTCTGCTGCGGTTCTCCAGCGGTTCGATCATCGGTACCGGCGGAATGGTTGAATCTCCAAACCAGCGGATCAACGTACGCAACGTGCTGCCGATCATCACCCCTGATGATCTTGCCAAGGTGCCACTGCATGCGGAGGGCGGCGGCAAAGACGTCAAGATCGGCGACGTCGCGCGTGTCGTCGAAGATCATCAGCCGCTGATCGGCGATGCGGTGATCAACGACAGTCCCGGTCTGTTGCTCGTTGTCGAGAAGCTGCCCTGGGCGAATACGGTTGAGATGACCAAGGGCGTCGAGGAAGCGATCCGGTCGCTGGAGCCAGGTTTGCCTGGAGTGCAGTTCGACACCACGATCTTTCAGCAGGCGAACTTCATTACCGCGTCGATTCACAACTTGACGCAGGCATTGGTGCTCGGGTTCGTACTCGTCATCGTGATCTTGGCATTGTTCCTCTTCGAGTGGCGGGTCGCCTTGATCAGCATCCTCACCATCCCGCTGGCGCTGATGACCACGTTGCTGGTCTTGTACTGGCGAGGGGAAACGATAAACACCATGACCCTCGCCGGGTTGGTGATCGCCTTGGGGGCGGTGGTGGACGACGCCATCATCGACGTCGAGAACATCGTCAGACGATTACGACAGCACCGGCTGTCGGGTGGCGAGGGCTCGACTGCGTCGGTGATCTTGAACGCCTCGCTAGAGGTACGGGGCCCGATCGTCTACGCCACCTTGATCATCGTGGCGGCGGCGGTACCAATATTCCTGCTCCAGGGACTGACTGGCGCGTTCTTCCGCCCGCTGGCGCTTTCCTACACGCTCGCGATCGTCGCCTCGCTAGTCATCGCACTCACCGTGACGCCAGCCTTGGCGTTGATCTTGCTTGGCCGATCCAAAATCGAGCGGCGTACGTCGCCCGTGGTGGCTGTTTTGCAACGGGGCTACACCGCAGCATTGTCTCGTATCGTCGTGAAGCCTCGGCGGGCGTACGCGATCTTTCTGCTGGTCACCGTCATCGGCATCGCACTGACACCGCTGCTCGGCCAGTCGTTGTTCCCCGGCTTCAAGGAACGGGACTTCTTGATCCACTGGGTGACCCAGCCGGGGACGTCCGCCGCCGAGATGCAGCGGACCACTCTCGCGGTCAGCAAGGAACTTCGCGCGATTCCAGGGGTCCGCAACTTCGGGGCTCACATCGGTCAGGCATTCCTCGGCGAGGAGGTTGCCGGGGTCAATCTCGGTGAGAACTGGGTCAGTATCGACCCGTCGGTGGACTACGACTCGACCCTCGACAAGATCGAAGACGTCAATGACGCCTACGCCGGCCTGTTCCGGGAAACCCAGACGTATCTCGACGAACGCATCGAGGAAGTGATCTCGGGCGGCAAGGAGCCGATCGTCGTTCGCGTCTACGGTCAGAACTTGTCAGTGCTACGCGAGAAGGCGGACGAGATCGAGAAGATCATGGGCGGTATCGAGGGGGTCCAAGATCAGCACACCGATATCTCGACCGATGTGCCCCAGCTTCAGGTCGAAGTGAATCTTGCCAAGGCTGAGAAGTACGGCCTGAAGCCCGGTGACGTACGCCGTGCCGCTGCCACCCTCGTCGCTGGGGAGGAAGTGGGCGACATCTTCCGCGGCGGTAAGGCTTATGACGTTGTGGTCTGGAGCACCCCGCAGACGCGGACCAGTGTCCCCGACATCCAAAACCTGCGCATCGACACGCCGTCAGGTAAGACCGTGCGGCTCTCTGACGTGGCGAAGGTGTCACTGCAGCCCAGCCCCAACGCCATCGATCGCGAGGGCGATTCGCGCCGGCTGGACGTCAGTGCCACCTTCGAGGGAGACCTCGGTGGGGTCGTCGGACAGCTTGAGGAGAAGCTCAAAGATGTCAAGTTCGAGCAGGGATATCACGCCGAGATCCTCGGCGAGTGGCAGGAGCGTCAGTCAGCGCAGCGCACCCTGCTGGTGACTGCGATCGGTGCGGCAGTGGCGATCTTGCTCCTACTGCAGGCCTCGTTCGGCAGCTGGCGGCTTGCTCTGCTGAGCTTCCTGACCTTGCCGATGGCTCTGGTGGGCGGCGTGATCGGAGCGTTCCTCGGCGGGGGTGTGGTCTCGCTCGGATCGCTCGTCGGATTCTTCACAGTGTTCGGCATAGCCGCTCGGAACGGCATTTTGTTGATCAACCACTTCCAGCACTTGGAACGTGAGGAGGGCATGACGTTTGGGCGCGACCTGGTGGTACGCGGAGCTCGAGAACGGCTGTCTCCGATCTTGATGACATCGCTCGCGACCGGTCTGGCGCTGATCCCGCTGGTGATCTTCGGCGAACGTCCAGGTCAAGAGATCGAGCATCCGCTGGCGATCGTGATTCTCGGCGGCCTGGTGACCTCCACCTTGCTGAACCTATTCGTCACCCCGTCCCTCTACTTGCGCTTTGGGAAGTCGCGCAAGGAGCAGGAGCCGGAAGCAGCCGTCACGGAACCGGAGCCTCAGCCGGCCTAGCCAGCGAACGAGCCGAGGACGCGAGCCTAGTCGCAAGGGTGCGCAGCGATTTCTCGCTGCGCACCCTTGCTGACGTGTGGCGTAGCGTCAGACACGACGCTGGAGGAAGGCGATTCACATGTTGTCGGACATCACACCTGTCGCCACGCTGCCGACGGCCGACATGGCCAAAGCCCGCGGCTTCTATGAGGGGACGCTCGGTTTGACTCCACAGCGCGAAGGCATGGGCGGTGTGACCTACGCCTGCGGTGACGGGACGGTGTTCGTCTACGAATCCGCGTACGCCGGCAGCAACAAGGCGACAGCCGTCAGCTTCAACGTAGCGATGACCGCATTCGACGATGAGGTCGCCGTGCTCCGCGAAAAAGGCGTCTCGTTCCTGACGTTCGAAACAGAGGGCCTGGACTGGCACGACGGGGTGGCCTCGATGGGTGGCGTCATGAAGGCGGTCTGGTTTACCGACCCGGACGGCAACATCCTCAATATTGCCGCCGGCGAGATGTAGCC
>DASVEX010000103.1:0-6745 GCA_036380335.1 Propionibacteriaceae bacterium
AATGCGTCCTATCTCATTCCCCATACCGCCCGCTTCCTGGCCGCGACACTCAGGATCGATCTGGAGCAGATGTGTCAGGCGCTCAACGACAATGCCGATGCAGCGTTCGGCGGGAGCTGGTAGGCCGATGGAGTTCGGGCAGGTGCTGCGCCGGCGCCGGATGATTCGTTCCTACGACGGAGCTCGGCCCGTCCCGTCCCAGGCCATCGACGCTGTGCTAGCGGCGGCATTACGCGCTCCCACGGCCGGGTTCACCCAGGGAGTCTCCTTGCTGGTGCTAACCGGGGCGACAGATCGCGAAGCCTTCTGGCGACTGACCGCGGAGGCGGACAGCGCCTGGCTGCGTGGCATGCGGAGTGCGCCGGTCCTGATCTTGGTCTGGACCAGCGAGGAGGCCTACCTTGATCGGTACGCCGAGCCGGACAAAGGCTGGATAGATCGCGATTCGGGGCGATGGTCGGCACCGTACTGGTTTGTGGACGCCGGTATGGCGAGCATGGCAGCCCTCTTGTCGGCGGTCGACCAGGAGCTTGGTGCATGCTTCTTCGGCATCCCGGTTGACCGGATCGGTGCCGTACGCGAGGCGTACGAGGTCCCGGCGAGCCAGCTGAGTGTTGGCGTCATCAGCCTCGGATACCCGCGATCCGCCCGTATCACCGGCTCGCCCACACGGCGCCCTCGCAAGGCCACCTCGAAGGTCATTCACCGCGGGAGCTGGTAAGCCACACCACGCGTCGCTGGCCGGATTTTGGCGTTCAGCCTGTGCTCTCCGTTATAATTTCGTGACACATACCGGGTTTGTGCCCGGCATGTGGAAGAGATCGAGGTCCAGATCACCGACGGACCAACTCGGGGGAAATGCTGTGCGCAAGATCATCCCGGTGGTTGCTGCTGGCGCGACCGCGCTCGCTCTGGCTGGCACAACCTTCGGCTACGCCAATCTCAACAAAGATGTGACGCTCTCGATTGACGGGCAGACGACCGACGTAAAAACGACCGCAAACACTGTGGGCGCATTGCTCGAGACCAGAGGCATCGAGGTCGACAGCCACGACGTAGTGGCGCCGAGCATGACGACCAAAGTCCAAGACGGTACGCGGATTGCTGTCAAGTTCGGCCGCCAGGTCACCTTCACCATTGACGGCGCCGCGCAGACCGTTTGGACCACTGCGACCACTGTTGACGATGCACTCAACGCACTCAGCATGGATCTTGCCGGTGCCGAGCTATCCACCAGTCGCGGCTCCACCATTGGCCGGCAAGGCCTGGCTATTGCCATCGCCACTCAAAAGAAAATCATCATCGTCGATGCTGGCAAGAAGCGCACCATTAGGACCACCGGGCAGACGCTCGCGGACGCGCTTGCGGCGGCCAAGATCAAGGTGGACGACGACGACAAGCTGAGTGCAAGTCCCGAGACACGCCTGGTCGACGGCAAGAAATTCACCTTCACCCAGGTAGATGTCAGCTCCAAGACGAAAAAGATCAAGGTTGACTTCGACACCGTACGCAAGAAGTCGAGCAAGCTGAAGAAGGGTGTGACCAAGATCGATACCGAAGGAGTCCGCGGCGTTCGCGCGGTCACCTACGAGATCGTTCGGCACAACGGCGAGATCGTCAAGCGCGTCAAGATCAAGTCCAGATTGCTGAGCAAGCCGAAGACCGAGATCATTCTGGTCGGCACCAAAAAGACGACGGCCGCGCATAAGAGCTCTGGCTCAAGTACGCCGTCAGGCAGCGTCTGGGACAAGCTCGCCAAATGCGAATCCGGCGGCAACTGGTCGATCAATACCGGTAACGGCTATTACGGGGGCCTGCAATTTAGCCTCAGCACGTGGCGCGCGTACGGCGGCTCGGGCTTGCCAAGCAACGCCAGCCGCGAGCGGCAGATCGCGATTGCCAAGAAACTCCAGGCCGACGCGGGCTGGGGTGCCTGGCCAGCGTGCTCTCGGAAGATTGGGCTGCGCTAGCACGTGGCCGGGGGGCTGCTCGATCCAACCGCAATACGTGAGCTGGCGAGCCAGCTGGGCTTGCGGCCGAGCAAGCAACGTGGCCAAAACTTCGTGACCGACGCAAACACGGTACGAAGACTCGTTGCCGCCTCAGGCGTAGCCGAGGACGACATTGTCCTCGAGGTCGGTCCCGGGCTCGGGTCCCTGACCCTAGGCCTGTTGCAGGTTGTCCACCGGGTGATCGCGATTGAGATCGATGATCTGCTGGCAATGCAGCTGCCGCAGACTGTCGGGGCCCGACTACCTGAGCGTGCGGCGGGGCTCACCGTGATCAACGCCGACGCACTGCGCATCGACGCACTGCCGGAGCAGCCGACAGCCGTCGTGGCCAACCTCCCGTACAACGTCGCGGTGCCGGTTCTGCTGCATCTGCTCGCCACCTACCAGAGCTGGAACCACGGCCTGGTCATGGTCCAGGCCGAGGTGGCCGACCGATTGGCCGCAGAACCCGGGTCGAAGATCTACGGCATACCGTCGGTGAAGGTGGCCTGGTATGCGGCCGCCACGCGGGCGGGCACCGTGTCACCGACAGTCTTTTGGCCGGTGCCGAATGTCGAGTCCGGCCTGGTCGGTATCAAGCGCCGTCCACCGCCAGAGACCACGGCAACCCGCGAGCAGGTGTTCGCCGTCGTTGATGCGGCGTTCGGGCAGCGACGCAAGATGCTGCGCTCGGCGCTGGCCGGGCTGGCAGGCTCGCCGTCGGCGTCGAGTGCAGACATTGCCGCAGCTGGAGTGGATCCCCAATCGCGTGGCGAGATGCTCGAGGTCGCTGACTTCGCTCGTATCGCGGAGCAGATCTTCCGAACCTAGTGTCGTGCAAGCGACTTCGGATGCACGACACTAGATAACCTCGCACTCATGGCCTCAGCTGCGCCGCCGACTGCTGCCCTGGTACGCGTACAAGTGCCAGCAAAGATCAACCTCGCGTTGAAGGTGGGTGCGCCGCGGCCCGACGGTTACCATCCGCTCGCCACCGTGTATCAAGCGGTATCCCTTTACGACCAGGTGCAGGCCGAATGGGCCGAACCTGACCAGTTCGAGGTCGTGGTGAGCGGAGAGGGAGCCGACCAGGTGCCTCTCGATGACTCCAATCTCGCGGTACGCGCCGCCCGGCTGCTCGCGCAGCGGCACGGGCCGCACGACTCGCTCGGCGCCAGCTTGTCGATCACGAAGGCGATTCCGGTAGCCGGTGGGCTGGCCGGTGGCTCCGCCAATGGTGCTGCCGCACTGCTGGCCTGCGCAGCCCTGTGGGATCTCGACGTCGGGCTCGAGGACTTGCGCGCGCTGGCAGCTGAACTCGGCAGCGACGTGCCATTTGCCTTGATCGGCGGCACTGCGGTGGGGAGCGGTCGAGGCGAGGACGTCGCCCCGGCGCTGGCGCGCGGAACCTACCAGTGGGTGCTGGCGTTCGGCTACCACGGCCTGTCCACAGCTGCGGTCTATCGGCGCTTCGATGACCTCAGCCCCGACGCCGCGCGACCTGAGGTGCCGGCAGAGTTGATGAATGCGCTTCGCAGTGGCGATCCACGGTTGCTCGGTGCTGCATTGAGCAACGATCTGCAGCCGGCTGCATTGGATCTGCAACCCCGACTGCGGACCGTGCTGGAAACCGGCCTCGAGTATGGCGCGCTCGGCGCCCTCGTGTCCGGATCGGGACCGACCTGCGCGTTCCTCGTGGAGAGTGAATCAGCTGCGGTCGATCTCTCGGTGTCGCTCAGCGCCGAAGGGTTGTGCCGAGCAGTCCGGCGTGCGACGGCTCCGGTGGTAGGAGCGAGAATCATCAATTGAGCTGCACGTCCGAACCAGCCTCATCGCTGGCGGAACGAGCGAGCAGCAGTCTCAGCGTCCGGGTAAGTTGATCATGGTCCGCGGCGTCGAGCGCGCCCATGATCTTGCGTTCCGCGGCCATCAGCTCTGCCAGCGCCGCATCGACCACATCCTTGCCGGAATCGGTCAGCTGAACCAGAACACCGCGCCGGTCCTTGGGATGATCATGCCGGGTGACAAATCCACGGTCGGTGAGCCGATCGACGCGATTGGTCATCGTGCCTGACGTAACGAGCGTCTCGTGAAGCAGTTGACCGGGCGAGAGCCGGTACGGCGGTCCGGCGCGGCGCAGCGCGGCCAGCACGTCGAACTCCCAATACTCCAGATCATGGGCGCTGAACGCACTCGCGCGGAGGCGGTCCAAGCGCCGAGCCAGCCGGCTAATCCGAGAGAGCACCTCCATCGGCGCAACATCGAGATCCGGACGTTCCCGTCGCCAAGCCTCGACGATGGTGTCGACCTCATCCCGCGGCTGGCCGGTCACACCCGGAGTCTAGATGGCCGCCAGCGTCGGAAATCGCGCCGCCGTACCGTGATTTCACCTGCTGAGGAAATCCCGGTCGGGCAAGCGGCCGAGCGCATCGGTGACCGGCTGGCCCAGATTGTCTTTGACCGAACCGGCCGTCATGGCCCACTCAGTGGGCGAGCTTCCGGCCACGTACCTCGACGCCTCTCGCTAGCGCTGGCTCAGACCCGCGTCGGTGCGCGGCATGGTCGACGCCAGGGCGATAATGCCGGCACACAGCAATGCCGGTACGGCCATGGCGTGATGGATTCCGACGTGGTTGACCAGGAATCCCATGAAAGCGGGGCCAAGCAGAAAAGCGGCGTAACCGAAGGTCACGACGACAGCAAGCACTCGGCCGCCGCCGATATGGCCAGCCACTGCATAGACCTGTGGCGCGATCATGCCTACGCCGAAGCCAACCAATGCCCAGCCGACGACCAGCAGGGGCAGGGTGCTCACCAGCGTGACCGTCAGATAGCCGATGGTCGCAAACAGTGCGCCAAAGCGTACGACCGTACGCCTACCGAAGCGGGTCACCAGCCGGTCGCCGAGCAATCGAATAATGACCATGAAGGCGCTGACAGTAACCAGGCCGATCGCGCCGGTGGTTGGATCGACGCCGGCGACGTCGGTGACATGCAGGGACGACCAGTCAGTCGCGGTGCCTTCGGAGAGACCGAAGGCCAGGGCCATGGCGCCCAGAATCCAGGCGGCCTTGGGAATCGGAGTCTTCACCCCATCGACCGTGTGGTGCACGACCGCAGCCTTGGGTGTGATCTTGAAAAGGATGCCGAGTCCGACGATTGCCAGCACAGCGATCAAGATCGACAGTGGGGTGACGATCGCTCCACCCTGTAAGCCAAGCAGGATGGCGAGCAGCAATACCGTACCGGCGCCGACGAATTGACCGATCGACCAGAAGGCATGGAAGAAGCTCATGATCGGTCGCTGCCGTGCGGCCTCGACCTGGACACCGATGGCATTCATCGCAACATCCATCGCGCCGTTCCCAAGCCCGATCAAAATGCCGCCAACGATGGCGACTCCGAAGACCGGAGCCAGTCCGATGGTGATCATCCCCGCGATAAGGAACGGAACAGCAGCCAAGGTGATCTCACGTGCGCCGATGGCGTCGGCGAGTCGTCCGCCGATCTGCATGGCGAGGATGGCCGCCGCGCCACCGCAAAAGAGCATGGTCGCGATCTGCGTTGCGTCGAGGCCGAGCTTGTCACGAAGCGAAGGGAGCGAGCCGCCAAAACCGCCGATCACAGCGCCGTTGACGACAAACATCAGCGTCACCGCAATAGCCGCGATCCGGCTGGTGAGCTGGTTGGTGACGGTTGCTGAGGCTGTCATCCGGACTTTCTGTATCGATTTAGTAGAGAGGACTACTGTACGCGTCATGGATTCTCATCGCAAAGCGAGCCGACTGTCGGAAACGCATCTGCCCCTGGTCACGAGGTGGAGCTGACGACGCGGGCCGATCATCTGATGCGTACGCTGGGCTCTGGCCGATCCATGGGTTGGTCAGGTGTGGGGCGAGGACATCTCGATTCGAAACCAACGGCCCGCGGGCGGGCTAGGTGATGGGAAGATTGGCCGGGCCACACATTCCCCGGTTGGTCTGTCGGCAGGGCCCGCCTGACTTTGAATCAGGACTAGCGACGTAGGTTCGACTCCTACCCGGGGAGCTGATCGCAGCAAAACTCCAAGTCAGAGCCCTAAAGAGCCCCGCTGAGGAATCCGCGGGGCTCTCGCATATGTCACCGCGTGTCACAACGTGTCACAGTTTGCACCGCTTCGCGGTCGGTCGGGCCGCTGCGCTCTCCGCGCAGCGCCCGCTCCCGGTTGTTGTGGTGCGGTTTGTGATAGCCCTGCGGACCACGTGCAGGCTGCCCGGCGCTTGGGGAGGTTAGTCGTCGTCTTCCCCATGCAGGGCGGACTTTCTCCGCTCGAGCCGCCAGTGGATCTCGTGGGTGTTCGGGTGTCGCCACTCGCGCATCCGGTACTCGAAACCCGGTAGCAGCACGATCGGGATCGGATCAGGGGAGGCGGGAGCGACTGCCCCCACCACGATCTTGGCGTCCGTGGGGATGAATGGGGATTGCGCGGGGATGGGTGCCGTGACGATCTCTACTGGGTCTCCATAGGGGCGCGGCATGGGGCTTACTTTAGCAGACATAGGTAATAGAAGTCTCATAGTCGCGATTTGAAGATTCTATAGAGCACTGATAGACTCCACAGCAATAACCAATAAGTGTGCGCGCTGGACCCCTCCCCTTCACCCACAAGCAGGCCGTGTACGGCGTGAACAAGGCTGGCCTCTGAGTCGTCTGCCCCGGCAGCCCTCCCCCGCCTCGGGCGACAGATGTCGCACCTGAGCCCGCCGAGGGGGCGG
>DASVEX010000104.1:0-4737 GCA_036380335.1 Propionibacteriaceae bacterium
CGCGGCCGTCTTCCTGCGTGATCTTGCTAGTCAGGGTCCACGGCGTGCGGCCGGCTATGGCTTCGACGAAGCTGCCGGGGCATCCTGCGAACTGGTTGAGGTGGCACCAACCAGCGGACCGGTGCTCCAGGTGTTGGAGCACGGCGGCACTGAGCTGGTGTCTGGGTTGCGCGAACGGTACCCGGATGTCTTTGCGGCTGGCCCGCTGGGACCGCTCACCCCGGACCAGGCGTTCGTGCTGCCGGTGATCATGCTCGGTGTCCGCAAGCCGCTGGGAGTGCTGGTCCTGGGCGTCAACTCCTACCTGCGGCCCGATGACGGCTATACGGCCTTCGCGGTGATGGCGTCCCGGCAGTTGGGGGTGATGGTCACCGATGCTGTTTCCTACCAGGGCGAGCTCAAGCGGCAACAGGCTCTTCAGGAGCTGGAGCGGGCGAGGACGGAGTTCTTTCAGAATGTCAGCCACGAGCTGCGCGCACCGCTGACGATGCTGCTCATGCCGCTGCAAGACATCCTTGATGAGCCTGGCGTCGTACTTCCGGCAGCCGCGCGCGACACGGTCGAAACCTCGGTACGCGCAGGTGATCGTTTGCAGCGCGTGATTGACGCCCTGCTGGACATTTCCCGTGCCGAATCGGGCGCGCTGATTCCGTATCGCGAAGAGATCGATCTGGCGTCGGTGACGGTCGATGTGGTCGAGGGATTCCGGCCGACGGCCGAGGGGCGGCTCAATCTGCGCGTCGACATACCGACTGACCCGCTCCGGGCGTACGTCGACCGGACCATGTGGACCACTATCGTGAGCAACTTGGTCAACAACGCGCTGAAGTTCACCGCCGACGGGGAGGTCGCAGTCATCTTGAGCGGCGACGACAGCCACGTCGTACTCATCGTCGCCGACACCGGCGTCGGAATCCCGCACGACGAGCAGGCAGCGATCTTCGAGCGGTTCCACCGGGGAATGGCTGGTGATCAACACTCAGGCTCCGGAATCGGCCTCGCCCTTGTCGCCGACATGACGTCTGCACACGGTGGCACAGTCGAAGTCGACAGTGAGCCGGGAGCGGGCAGCCGGTTCATCGTACGGCTGCCCCGCTACAACGGATCGCAGGTGGACGTGGCGCTGGCTGACGCTGCAGCGGCATCGGACAGCGAGGAGGACACTGCCGGGAATCGACCCCAGCTGTTGATCATCGAGGACGAACCCGACCTTCGTACGTATCTGACCAGACTGTTCACCAAGAACGGATACGCCGTTGAAGCGATAGGTGACGCCGAGAATGCGCATGCCTGGCTGGAAGGCCATGCCGATGACCCGCCGGACATGGTGATCACCGATGTGATGCTCCCCGGGCAGAGCGGTCTTGATCTTCTTGCGCTGATCCGCCAAGACGATCGGATGGCTCGGCTGCCTGTGGTCGTGCTCACCGCACTCGCCGATGCAGAATCAGCAATAGAGGCCTTCGCTGCCGGAGCCGACGACTTCGTGGCCAAGCCCTTCAACTCCGCCGAGCTGCTGGCCCGGGTAGGCGCTCACTATCAGATGAATCAATTGCGTGATCTTGCGATTGGTGAGGCGCAGACCACCGTTGGACAACTCCGCGATGCCTTGCGGACCAACCGCACCACCGGTACCGCAGTCGGAGTGGTGATGACACGCTATGAGCTGGATGCGCAACAAGCATTCAAAGTGCTGGTCCGGATCAGTCAGCAGAGCAACCGTAAGTTGAATGACATTGCCGAGGAACTGGTCCGCACCGGCGAACTGCCCGGAGTGCCGGGCTGGCCTCTCACCAGCTCCGGACCATAACTCGTCAGGCCGCCTAACCGGATGAGCGCCGTCGACGACGCCAGGCGGCCACCGTAGCTTCGACGTCGACAACCCTGACCACGATCGGCGGACCGTCCGCCCGGATCCGGTGCGACGCCGCGATCCGATGGTTGAGATCGCTGACGATCTCGCGTACCGACTGCTCGTCCGGCACGTCGGCCAGTGTGTCGGACAGCTCCATGACCTCCTTGCGAAGAGCCAGCGAGGTTGGTAGCGGCAGCGGTAGCTGCTCGCGTTCGAGGTAGGCCTTGACCCACCAGTTCTCCTCGTCGCGACCATTCAAGCCCTTGATCGGCTTGCCCTGGCCCGGCAGGTTGTCGAACTCTCCGCGCTCGGTCGCCTCGCGGATCTGACGCTCCACCCAGGATTCATATGGCATCAAGAGAATTCTTGCAGAGCTCCTCTGCTACACATGTGGCACGCTGAACAGCGTGGATGCCTGGAGCATCGGGCTTGTTGTGCTGATCGTCGCGGGACTGGCAGCGATCATCTTCGGTGCGCTGTGGGATCGCCAGCGCAACAAGAGGCGAGCGGCCGAGATGCTCGCCCCGCCGCCTCGCATCATCCCGCACTTCAGACCCGACGCTCCGGCACCGCACTACCTTTCTGATCTTCAGGCCCGGCGTCGACCCGAGAATGCCGAGCACACCGATCTCAGCCCGGCTGAGCGCGAATCGATCAGTCAGCAGCTAGCCGATCCACAGACCATCACTGTGGGAGTCGGCTATGCCTCGCGGGACTTCGTGACCGACACCGCTTCGGGTTGGGCGGTACTCGAGCGTCCCGCGGTACTCGTCTGCGGCGATCCGATCGAGAGCTTCCGCGAGCTGCTCGGCCCGATGGAAAAGTTGATCTTGAGCAGGACACCGCTGGTCGTTGCGGCACCGGTGATTGCCAAGGATGTGTTGGGGACGCTAGAAGTGAACACGATCAGGCAGACCATGCGACTGCTTGCCGTGATCTGCGATCCCGCCGGCCTCAACACCGTTGCGGCGGCTTGCCAAGCGGTGATCGTCGACCGATCTGACCGGCAGTCCGGCTATCTGGGGGCGGAGCATCTCGGCCACTGTGAGCGCTGGATCAGCAGCCCGACATCCAGCCACCTCATCGTTGCTGCGGCGACGAGGCAAGAATCCGTATGACGGCCGGCGACTCACCCGGCACAGCGATATCGGATCAGCACACCGGCGGTTGGGGCTACCTGGCCGCGCTGACGCCGATCATCTTTGGCACCACCTACCTGCTGACGACTGAATTCCTGCCACCGGGCCGTCCGCTGCTCGCCGCCCTGATGCGCTCGCTACCCACTGGGCTGGTGCTGATCATTGGCACCCGGATTCCGCCCAAGCGCTGGATGGCTCGCTTCTTCGTGCTGTCCGTGTTGTATGCCTCGGGACTCTTTCCATTGCTCTTCATAGCTGCGTATCGGCTGCCGGGAGGGGTCGCGGCGGTGATCAACTCGCTCAGTCCGCTGCTCGTCGTGGTGATCTCCGTGCCGCTGCTCAGTACCCGGATACATGCTGTCCAGATCATCGCGGGCATCGTCGGTGCGGCGGGTGTCGCATTGCTGGTGCTGCGATCGGACGCCAAGCTGAATCTCGTTGGTTTGATCGCCATGGCAGGCGCAGCGATCATGTTCAGTGCGGCCACGGTGCTCACGAAACGCTGGGGGCGCCCGGAGGGAATGACCTCTCTCGGAGTGACCGGCTGGACCTTCCTGTTCGCCGGTCTCACGTTGCTGCCAGTCACCTTGATCATCGAAGGGCTGCCGGACCACCTCACAGCACGTAATGTCGGCGGATTGATCTATCTCGTGGCAATCAGCGGGATTGTGGCGTACGTCGTCTGGTTCTGGGGTCTCGAGCGACTGTCGGCAAGTGCCGTCACCTTTCTGACGCTGCTCAACCCGGTAACCGCCGCCCTTTTGGGCTGGGTGGTGCTCGACCAGCGGCTCAATGCCTGGCAGATTCTTGGCGCCCTGCTTATTCTCGTTTCGGTCGTACTCGGGCAACCGGGAACCTTGGACCGCCTCCGCCGATCCCCACTAGCATCGCGAGTGTGAGCGCGCCAACGCAGCACAATGACCGTCGCTGGCCGCGCCGTGTCTACGCGGCGGGCTCCGAGCCCGACCCGCGATTCACCTTCGCCAACGAGCGGACTTTCCTGGCTTGGATCCGAACGGGTCTGGGCTTCCTGGCTGCGGGTGTAGCCATTGCTACGGTCGCGCGAATGACAGACCGGCTCGGCCTGGAGATTCGGCTGGCTTCTGCGGTGCTGGTGATTTGCGGGCTGTCCTGCGGAATCGGTGCTTTTCAGAGGTGGATGGTCAACGAGCGGGCGATGCGACTCAATCAACCACTGCCGTCCTCGCCGCTGCTGCTGGTGCTTACCGCGATCGTGGCGGCTGTGGGAATCGTGGCGTTGATCATCGTGGGATTCGGATGACACTCGCGCCCTGGGACCCTGGGCTGCAGAACGAGCGAACCGGCCTGGCCTGGCAGCGCACCATGTTGGCCGGTCTGACCTGCAGCGTGTTGGTCGCCCGACTGCTTGCCTCGGTTTCGCTGATCTTGTCGATCATCATCGGACTGCTGGCATTGCTGTGTACGGCGGGACTCGGCTATGTCGCGATTCGGCGCTTCCGACTGAACAACATCGCCGTTCATCAAGAGCAGCAGCTCGGTGACGCCAAGGTCCACGTCCTGACCAGCCTGCTGGTCGTGCTGACCGCCTTCGGAGGGCTGCTGTACGTCGCCGTCGCCTAGCTGGATCTCTTACTCCGACTTGTCAGACTCTCAGAGTGCTATAGCGCTCTGAGAGTCTGACAAGTCGGAGTAAGTGAGTTAGTCGTAGCCGAGTTCGTGGAGTCGATCGTCGTCGATCCCGAAGTGATGCGCGATCTCGTG
>DASVEX010000105.1:0-2811 GCA_036380335.1 Propionibacteriaceae bacterium
CTCTCCGGTCTCGGTGTACCAAT
The DNA here is from genome assembly GCA_036380335.1 of Propionibacteriaceae bacterium. Classification (GTDB taxonomy): domain Bacteria; phylum Actinomycetota; class Actinomycetes; order Propionibacteriales; family Propionibacteriaceae; genus Microlunatus. Next base: position 24 of record DASVEX010000105.1, read on the forward strand.
CCATCGCGAAGACCGCCTCCAGCTCCATGATGATCTCGCCGCTGATCTTGATGTTGAGATCCTTCCAATGCCGCCCCACCTTGATGTTCGCCGGCTTGAGGTAGCTGGAGTCGATCATGTTCTGCGAGCCCATGAACGCTACCTTGCCGTCCACCACAAGCAGCTTGCGATGATTACGAAGGTCGGGCCGACGCCATTTGCCCTTCAGCGGCTTGATCGGCATCATCTCGTGCCACTCGATCCCGGCTGCGGTGAGCTTTGCGTTCATCTCCTTAAACCCCGGATAGCCGCGAGATGCGACGTCATCGTAGAGCAACCTGACCTTAACGCCGCGCTTGACCGCATCCGCCAACGCCGTACAGAAAACGTCGGTGGTGTCGTCCCACGCCGTAATGAAGAACTCGCTGTGAACCCTCGTCTCCGCTTCATTGACAGCATCGGCCATCGCCTGGATGGCGGCGTCGGAGTCGCCGAACAATCCATGGCTGACACCGGTCACGCACGGCAGGTGACTTAGACGCCGGTTCAGGCGAAACAGGCTGTCCACCCCGACCGGGATATCAGCTCCGGGAGGCAGGTCAGGAACCTCAGCGGTACGTTCGGTGATCACCTTGTTGGCCTCAGCCTGGACCTTAGCTCGACGGCCGCGCACGAATGGGCTGCCGATCAACAGAAAGATCACCAGGCCGAGAATCGGAGTCACCACGATGAGGAGCAACCAGGCGATGGAGGAGGACGGTCGACGATTGCCGGGTATCGTGCCAAGCGCCACGATCTTGATGGTCAACTCGACGAGATACAAGATCACGGGAGCCCACACAACCGCGTTCACCGATACCACGCCTCTCGAATCTTGGTTGCAGGTCGAGTGCTTCGCCGGTTCTCTGAGCGTCACCGCCTTATGCACACTATGGGCCGAAGCGTCCCACGCGCGGGATGGCTGAGCATCACCCGCCTGAGGTGAATACGTCACTCGGGCCACACAGTTAGGGCAGATTCCCGCGAAGCGCAGAAACCACGCCGCATCCTGAGATCCTTTGGTGACGCCCCACCTTCCCGGCACACGCCCCACATATATAGCAGGGGCGTGACGAAGAAAGTGGGGCGTGGCCTGTGACGATCGATCGTGAGGAGCCGCAGCATGCGGCGATTCGGGGCCTCTTGTCTTGATTGTGGCTATTTTGTGCCCGCTTGAGCGCGACCGCTGTCACCGACTGACGAGTTGAAGTCGCCAGCGACGGTGATGTGGGTCTGGCAGGTGCCCTGGGCGGTCGCCGCTGATCGCGATCACCTCGGCTCCGAGTGACGAACCGGAAGCTCGACGCGCAAATATGGTCTCGCGCGGCCGGGAGTCGATGCTGATCTTGCCGCCATGACGCTCCACGACGATGCGGCGCGCAATGCCAAGACCCAAGCCGGCGCCCTGGCCCAACGTCCCTTGTCGTATAGAAGGCTTCGAACGCGCGCGCGGCCACCTACGGGGGGATGCCTGGACCGGTATCGCCGATTTCGATCACGACCTCGCCGTTCTCAACCCGCGTCGTGACCCCGCAGCGTGCCTAAACCGCGCATCGCGTCGACTGCGTTATTGATCAAGTTCGTCCACACCTGGTTCAGCTCGTCGGCGTACGCGTCGATCATGGGCACCGTGCCGCGGACCACGGTCACACCACCGAGCCGGTGCCCGTGCATCATCAGCGTGCTGTCGAGGCGAAGGCGAGGTCCGAACCCCGCCGCGCGACGGCGCATTGTCAAACGACCTCACACGACCACGAAGGAGGCGGCGCGTGGCAATCGGACCCCGGTTGTTTGCATGGGTGATGTGGCTTGTTCGGTGCTAGGCAGCCGCGTCTGACACTGGCTCGGACGTACCCCCTTCTCAGCTCCTGCCCCCACCGAAATCGTCGGCTCGGGCCCACTGAGCGATCTGTATGCAGAGTCGTCAAGATTCTGGTCGGTTCTGTCGTCGAGCAGTTCCGGCGGGACTGCTGGTAGCAGGCCGTGCTGCTCCTAGGCGGCCACGATTTCTCTGACGCGCCAGGTCTTGTCGAAGAATGGCTGGAGGGCTCGTCCAGGTCGTCACCGAGCGCGTCCAGCACGGGCCGTTCGAGCTCGTCGGTGCGGACCTCGATCTCCTCCCGGAAAGTAGAACACGGCGTCGACGATGAGCCAGGAGACGATGTTGGCGGCGATCCACCAGGCCCAGCGGCGGGTATAGCCTCATAGGACTGCCGCCTGGGACAGCCCCAGCAGCGGTCCGAGTGCCAGGGTCTGGCTGGCGGCAAGCAGATATGCACCGCTGACGCTCGCGCCGGAGTCCTGAGCACTGATCACCGCGGGCATGATCACAAACAGCCAGCCCAACAGCGCCGGTCCGACGCTGGCCACGATCCATCGCATCCGAGGGACCGGCACGCGCCTGCGGATGACCAGCCATTGCAGCGCCCCGAGCACGCCACCGAACAGCAAGGCCCCCGCCGTTGCCACCAGCAGCGCGACGACCCAGCTCCGGTTGGTCAAAGACAGATGCAGCACGTCCGCGCTGATCCACGCAAGCACCGCTACCGCGGTCAGCACGACGACGAAGGCGACGGAGTTGTACAGGATCCACAGCCAGTACAGGCGTGCGGACCAGCCGTTGGATGCCACATGCATGTGGGGCCTCCGAAGAGAGAGTTCCGCACCGTCGTGCGGTCGAGGTCGGTGCTGTACAGGATTGCATCGTCGTCGGATCGCAGCCAGAGGCGGCCCTGGCAATCCGCGATGAAGGTGCACTCCTCGTCGGCAT
>DASVEX010000106.1:0-9378 GCA_036380335.1 Propionibacteriaceae bacterium
GCGTCGCTTCCGTAGTGCTCGCAGAGGAATGCGCCGCGGAAGCCGAGCCCGACGGCTTGGCTGATCGCGGCCCGGTAGTTGATCAAGCCGAACTCCATCGGCACCGGGAACGTCATCACCTGGCCGGTCTCGGGGTCCTCGTCGCGCAGGTAGTTCTTCACATGCCAGTAGTTCGCGTACGGGAGCAGCTTGTCGAGCATGTCCTGCACCGGCTCCAGGGGGCGGTGCAGCCGGACGAAGTTGCCGATGTCGGGGTTCAGGCCACAGGCCTCATGCCCGACCTCTTCCAGAAACTGGATCGCGCCGTCGGCGGTACCGACGTAGGTGTCTTCGTACATCTCAAGCGTGATCTGCTGACCATTGCCCTGCGCATGCTCGGCGAGCTCGCGGATCAACGACGCCGCCCGACTGCGTGCCTCAGGGGACTCGTCGTCATGCCACCCGTCGGCGAGCCAGAACCACAAAGCCTTTTGCTGGGCCGGTTTCAGGGCTTGGAAGAAGCCGAAGCTGACCAGCGGTACGCCGAGGGTTGCTGCGACGTCGAGTAGCCGGTGGCTGTAGGCGAGGTACTCCTTGCCGTGCTCAGGATCCATCACGCTGCGGCGCGAGGTGGAGATCGCGGGAATGGTCAGGCCGGCGTCTTTCAGCACGCTCTGAAACTCAGTCAGCCGCTCGGGGCTGAGGTCACCGACCCGGACCCAGGTGTCGGTCGGGTCGACCTCAGTAAAGCCGGACCGCGCGACCAGGTTGAGATGCTTGGCCCACTCCGCCGGTTCGGCGTCGTGGATTGGTCCACCTTTGGAGTCGACGCTCCCGAACGGCAGCATGGCGGCCGCGATCGGCCAGTTCTCGGCGGTGTACGGGACGGTGGTCACTGGCGTCTCTCTTCCGAGAATGATCGGACGGTGTCAAGCTATCGTCGGTGGCCGGGGTGGGTCTAGAGAGGGGCAGGCCCGAGCTCGCGGAGGAGCTGGCCGAGCTTGGCGTACGCGGTGTTGCGATACGCGATGAGAGGCGCTTGATCGCCGGCGGGAATGACAAACCCACCTCCTCGCTTTACCCCGAGGCGACCGCTGTCAACCAGCTCTGTGAGCATCTCCGGCGCGGCCAGCCGCTCGCCGTAGTGCTCCTCGAACGTGCGGAAGCATGCCTGGTAGATATCCAGGCCGGCCATGTCAGCGATGGCGAACGGGCCGAAGAACGGAAGCCGGTAGCCGAACGTGGTGCGCACCACGATGTCGATGTCCTCCGCGGTTGCGACGCCTTCCTCGACGAGGTTGATGGCCTCCTTCAGCAGGACGTATTGCAGCCGGTTGAGCACGAACCCGGCCTTGTCGTTGACCCGGGCGCTGAGCTTGCCGGTCAGCGCGACCACGGCCTCGGCGGACTGGACAACGGTCTCGGTGGTGTCCGAATGTGCGATCAGCTCGACGCCGGGGATGAAGGGCGCTGGGTTGGAGACGTGAATGCCGAGGAAGCGCTCCGGGTGAGTCAGATTGACCGCCAGGTCGCCGATCGGGAGGGTGGAGGTGTTGCTGCCGATGATCGCGTCGGGGCGAGCGGCAGACTCGATGGTCTTCAGCACCGGGCCCTTGATCTCCGGCTGCTCCAGCACCGCTTCCTCAATCAGATCCGCCTCGGCGACCGCTTCAGGCAGACTGTCCGCCGCGCTCAGGTTGGCCCGGATCAGGTCGGCCGATCCGGGATCGAAGAGCCCCTGGGCCTCGAAGTCAGCGGCTTCGCGATACAGCCGGTCGAGGTGGCGACGAGTCAGTGCGGGATCGGCGTCAACGATGACCACGTGGAGCCCGGCCATCGCAAAGACCTGGGCGATGCCGCCACCCATGTAGCCGGCCCCGACGATAGCGACGTTTTCGATCTGCTGAGTCACGCTGAGCACGACCTTCCCATGGGTTAATCCAAGATGGTATGAGTTTGCTTGGGAACGCTGCATCGGGGATCCTGAAAGCGCTGGTCGCCGCCGATGAAAATCGTGCCCGAAAGGCCCCACCATGACCGTGCAGCCCCCGAGAACGCCCGAGCCGCCATTCGCCGGCGCAATATCGCCGCAGGCACTGTTGGCTGATCAACCTCCGGTGCGCGACGTTGGCACCAATCTCGATGAGATCCGTGCCGGCCATCGCCTGGTGGTGCTCGACGATGACCCCACCGGCACCCAGAGCGTTGCCGACCTGCCGGTGCTGACCCGTTGGTCGGTGGCCGACGTGCGGTGGGCTCTGCAGCAGCCAACCACGGCCTTCTTCGTGCTCACCAACACTCGCAGCCTCTCCGAGGCGGATGCGGCAGAGCGCAACCAGCAGATTGTGCAGGCCCTTGCCGAAGCCTCCCGTCTAGAAGGCGATGTGCGCTACGTCATCGCGAGTCGCAGCGATTCCACGTTGCGCGGGTACTTTCCGCTCGAGACCGATGTCTTGAGCAATGAGCTCGCACAACTCGGGACCACCATCGATGGTGTAGTCATCTGTCCGGCCTACATCGAGCCCGGCCGGGTCACCGTGAACTCGGTGCACTGGATGCGTACCAACGATGGGATGATCCCGGTCGCCCACGGCGAGTTCGCCAAGGACGCCAGTTTCGGCTACCAGAACTCTGACCTTCGGGACTGGGTGGAAGAGAAAACTGGTGGCCGGATCTCTCGTTCTGAAGTCGCAACAATCACCCTCACCGACATCCGCGAGGGCGGCCCGGACCGTGTCCAGGAGATCCTTGGCGATCTCCACGACGCTCAGCCAGTCGTCGTCGATGCGGCGGAGGATGCGGACCTCCAGGTCGTCGTGCTTGCGCTGATCCGTGCGGAGGCCGCTGGAAAGAGCTTCATCTATCGCATCGGGCCCTCGTTCGTTCGAGCTCGCAGCGGCCAAAACGCGACTCCGGCTGTCGACGCCAGCCGACTCACCGGGATCTTGGCTCATTCGAATTCCGGACCAATCGAGGCCGGTCGACCTGTGGTCCGGCACGGACTCATCGCTGTTGGTTCGCATGTTGGCCTGACTACCCGTCAGCTTGATCAGTTGCGCGCGGCCGGCCACATCCTGGAGCTGGAGCTGAACGTCCCCACACTCCTGGAGCCGAGCACCCACGATCGGCACGTCACCGAGATCGCTACCGAGGCGGCGCGGCTGTTGCAGGACAACCCGTCAGATAGTGATGTGGTGATCCGTACCAGCCGGACCTTGATCACCGGCGCCGACGCGACGGACAGCCTTGTGATCGCTCGTACGGTCAGCGCCGCCTTGGTCGGCACAGTGCGGGAAGTCGTCAAGCTGGTCAGACCGGCGTTCGTGCTCGCCAAGGGGGGCATCACCTCCTCCGACACCGCGACCGAGGGATTGGGGATCGGGCGGGCCTGGACCCGCGGCACCATGCTCCCGGGGATCGTGTCGCTGTGGGAGCCGGTCGATGGACTGGCCCCGGGCATTCCCTACATCGTCTTTGCCGGCAATGTCGGCGATGATCAAGCTCTGGCCGCGGTGGTCGCCACGCTCCGGAGCGTGTGATGCGCGTGATCGCACGATCGATCCGTGTCTAGCAGAAGAGGAAGCGTGGCTCCATGATCAACAACGACAGTCCTCACATTGCGGTGATCGGATTGGGAGCGATGGGTCTACCAATGGCGACCCACCTCGCGACGAGCTTCGCGGTTACGGGGTTCGAGCCGTATCCGCCTCGCCGTGCGGAGGCAGAGCAAGCCGGCATCAACGCCGAGTCAACCCCGGCCGCGGCCTGTACGGAAGCCGACATCGCCCTCCTTGCGGTCCGCGACCAGGCACAGGCGGAGACGGCCCTGTTCGGGCCGGACGGAGTGACCCAGACCCTCAAAGCCGGATCTCCTGTGATCTTGACCAGCACCGTCGGTCCGGACGCGGCCCGCGACCTCGCGGACAAGCTTGCGGCGGCTGGGTATCCGCTTGTCGACGCGCCGATCAGCGGTGGCCCGGTACGCGCGGGGAACGGTGATCTACTCATCGTCGTTGGTGCCGACACTGCAACCTTGGACAGGGCCCGTCCGGTACTGGATCACCTCGCCTCCACGCTGACGATCGTTGGGCCCCGGCCCGGTGACGGTCAGGCGCTGAAGACCATCAACCAGCTTCTCGCCGGCGTACACATCGCCGCAGCGGCGGAAGCGATCGCGCTGGCACGCGGTCTTGATCTTGACCCAGCCCTGGTCATCGACGCTTTGTCCCAAGGTGCCGCCGGCTCTTTCATGTTCTCCGATCGCGGCCCCCGGATGCTGCAGGCGTACACCGGCGGCGCCGAAGTCAAATCCAGAATCGACATCTTCGTCAAAGACATGGGAATCGTGACAGCCGTGGGCCGCACAGCCCACGTACCACTGCCCTTGGCTGCTGCCGCACAGCAGCTCTTCCTGATCGCTGAGGCCGCTGGTCTGGGCGCCGCTGACGACTCCAGCGTCGTCACGGTTCTGTCTCCTGACACCCGGGAAGCCAACACAGCGTAGGAGAGACCAAGAGGTCGTCCTCTGCTCTGATAGCGGACTAACCGTAATAGACGGTTGTCCAGGCCGAGTCGCGCGCGGCACTGTCCTCGACGGCGCCGAGGACCCGCTGCACGCTCAAACCGTCGTGGAATGACGGGGTCGGCTGCCGGTTCTCCCCGATCGCGCGTACCAGGTCAACGACCTGGTGGGTGAAGCCGTGCTCGTAGCCGATGCCGTGTCCGGGCGGCCACCAGGCACCGACGTACGGGTGCTCGGGCTCGGTGACCACGATCCGCCGGAAGCCCTGTTCCTCGACCGGCTCCATGCCGTCGAAGAACTGCAGCAGGTTGTTCTCCTCGAAGTCGAAGGCTAGCGAGCCGCCGGTGCCGTTGACCTCGATCCGCAACGCGTTCTTGCGACCGAGGGCGAACCGGGTGGCCTCGAACGTCCCGATCGCGCCGCCGGAGAACCGCGCCGTAAACAGCGCGGCGTCGTCGACAGTGACGTCACCCCGCGGGACATTTGCGCCGGCATCCCCGTGACCGCCCAGTCCCGAGCGCTCACCGCTCAGCGGCCGCGACGTCACGAACGTCTCCGTGATCGCGGAGACTCCGGTGATCGACTGGCCGGTGAGCCACTGGGTGGTGTCGACTAGGTGGGCACCGAGATCGCCAAGGGCGCCGGACCCGGATCTGGCCTTGTCCAGTCGCCATGTCATCGGTGCATCCGGGTCGCTTAGCCAGTCCTGCAGGTATTGCGCGCGTACCTGCCGGATCGCGCCGATCCGACCGGCATCGACGAGCCGCCGGGCCAGGGCGAGGGCTGGCGTTCGCCGGTACGTGAATCCGCACATCGCCCAGATCCGACGCTCTGCCGCTGCACGCGCGGTACCGGCCATCTGCTCCGCCTCCTCGACCGTGTTGGCCAGCGGCTTCTCGCACAGCACGTGCTTGCCGGCCTGCAGTGCAGCGATGGCGATCTCGGCGTGGCTGTCACCGGGAGTGCAGATGTCGACCAGGTCGATATCGTCGCGCTCGACCAGCTTGTGCCAGTCGGTCTCAGTCGAGGCGAAGCCGAGCCGCTCGGCCGCCGCGCTCACCGCCTCCGCGTTGCGGCCGGCGACCGCGGTCAGCTCAGGGGTGAGTGGCAGGTCAAAGAACCGGTGAGCATTGCGCCAGGCCTGGGCATGGGCGGCGCCCATGAAGGCGTACCCCACCATGCCGACCCGCAGGACGTCGCTCATCTGAGCTCTCCCTTCAGTTCACCGGCGGGGACCGCCCGCCTCGCGTTGCCAGTCACATCGTGCACCGACGCCCAGGACGCGAGGGCCGCCGCCAGCTCGGGTCGCTGCTCGGCAGCGAGCGCCTGCCGGTAGGCATCGTCGAGCAGGTCGCCTAGGACGACGCGCCGTCGGGTCTGGGTCGATCGGATCGCGCCCTCGACCATGGCGAGGCTCATCATGTTGCTGTGCGCCTCCGCAGCCGGCACGCTACCGGCGCGCAGCGCGGCGACGAACTCGGCCAGCGAACCGGCGATCTGCTCGGAACCGGTGCCGAGCACGGCAGGGATCGGGGTGCCGTCGGCGGCCTCCGCTACCGGTGGGTGGTCGCCGTCCCACGTCGCCGTACCCCCCTCGCCACTGACCCGCCAAGAACCGTTCCACGACGTCTCAAGGCCGGGGCTGCACCAGGTGCCGGTGAACGCGAAACGAGTCCCACCCGCGAACTCGAAGACCGCCTGCGCTGCCGCGTCTCCCGCGAACCAGCTCCAGGCCGGGTTGAAGGACTCGCAGTAGACGGCCTCCGGTTCGCTGGCGATCAGGTCGCGGGCCAGGTCGAACTGGTGAATAGCCATGTCCTTGAGCAGCGGATAGGCCATCTCCTCGCGGAATCCGCCGAAGTGCGGTGCCTTGAAGAAGGTGCACTGCACGAGGCCGAGCCGGCCGAGCCGGGCGATCTGGCCGCGTAGCGCGTCGAGGTTACGCCAATACCGCCGGGATTGGGAGACCATCAGCAGCCGACCGCCGACCTCGGCGGCAGCGATCATGGACAGTGCAGCGGCCAGGGTGTCGGCGAGAGGTTTTTCGCACAGCACCGCGAGCCCGTGCAGCAGCGCGGTGATGCTGACTTCTGCGTGGGCCTCGGGCACGGTGACGTTGAGGACAGCGTCTGCTGCCACCCGGTCGAGCAGCTCTGGCAGCGAGCGTGCGAGCGCCACGTCGGGCAGGCCCGCACCGGCAGCCGACCGCTGCGCCACCGACAGGTCGATGTCGACCAGACCGACTAGCTCGACGTCCGCCGAGCCGGCGACGACGTCGAGCCAGAGCCGGCCCATGACGCCGGCGCCGACCTGGATGATCTTGATCCGCTCACGTGGCGAGGGCATCAGCCTGCTCGTCGTCGTGGGACTCGATCGGGCCGGTGTAGCCGTGGCCGTTGAAGAAGTCGTCGGTCTCATAGCGCAGCAGGGTCGGCAGCGCCCGCGGCCGGTCGCCCTTCACCCAGGCGACGCCGTTCGCGATCACGCGGCGGACGTCGGAATGGTGGTACACCGGGTAATCCTGGTCGCCCGGCGAGAAGAAGAAGATCTTGCCGTGGCCCCGCCGGAAGGTGCAGCCGCTGCGGAACACCTCACCACCGCTGAATGAGGAGATGAAGATCAACTCGTCAGGGGCCGGAATGTCGAAGGTCTCGCCATACATCTCCTGGGCGTCGATGATGATCGGGTTCGGAACCCCCTCGGTGATCGGGTGGGTCGCGTCGATGGTCCAGACCAGCTCCCGGTCCTGCTCGCTGCGCCAGCGCAGCGTGCAGGTGGTGCCCATCAGCCTGCCGAAGATCTTCGACCAGTGGCCGGAGTGCAGGACCACGAGGCCGAGCCCAGAGAGCACGTGTCGGTGGACCCGCTCGACGACATCGTCGGCAACCTCGCCGTGCGCGGCGTGGCCCCACCAGACCAGGACGTCCAGGTCCTGTAGCACCTCCTCGGTCAGGCCGTGCTCGGGTTCGTCAAGCGTTGTGGTGTTGATCACGGCGCCGTCCCCGAGATTCTCGGCGATGCCTTGGGCGATCGTGGTGTGCATCCCCTCGGGATAGATGGCCGCGACGTGCGGCTCGATCTGCTCGTGGCGGTTCTCGCCCCATACGAGAACGCGGATGGGCTCAGCACTACTGGAGGTCACGGTGGCATGTCCCTTCCGTGGGTGTTACTTCACGGCGCCGCCGGTGGCACCGGCGGCAATGTACTTCTGGGCGATGACGAGCAGGATGATCGCCGGGATCGAGGCGAGCATCGCTGTGGCCATCACCGCGCTCCAGTTGGATATGTGCGCGCCAAGGTAGGTGTAGATGCCGAGGGTGACGGGAACGATGTTCCCCTTCGTGGTCAGGGTCAGCGCGAAAATGAAGTCACTCCACGCGAACAAGAAGGCGAACAGCCCGACGGTGATCAGCGAGTTCCGGCTGATCGGCACCACGATGGACAGGAACGCGCGGACCAAGCCCGCCCCATCGACCCGGGCCGCCTCGACGATCGAAGTCGGCACTGCGAGCATGAACGACCGCATGATCAAGATTCCGAACGGGACTGCGTTCGCCGCATTCGCGATGATCAGCCCGGGGATGGAGTTCAGCAGGCCGATGTTCTCGTACAGGGTGTAGAGGGCGTTGGCGATCACGATTCCCGGAATCATCTGCGAAATCAAGATGGCGAGTAGGGCCCAACTGATCCAGCGGAACCTGAACTGGGCCAGGGCGTACGCACACGGTGTGGCGATCAGCAGGGTCAGCACCACCGTGCCGATAGCGATCAGCAAGCTGGTGACGAGATTCTGGCCCTGATCGTGGATAGCAGTGGTGTACCCGGCCAGGCTCGGGTGCGAAGGAAAGAAGGTCGACGGCAGAGTGCCCCCGCTTGCCTGCAGCGAGATGTTGAGCATCCAGTAGACCGGAAAGAGCATCAGTGCCAGCAGGACGATGGCAATGGCGGTGCGGAGTCCGCGCCGGGTCTGGCGGGCGGCAAGTCGCTGCTGATGAGTGATCATCTTCTGCTCCTTACTCGTCGACCCGGCGCCGGGTGGCCCGCAGGTAGACGATCGCGAAGACCAATGCAATGAGGATCAAGATGTTGCTCAGGGCGGCCCCCTGGCCGAACTTGAACTCAACGAACGAGCGCTGGTAGGACATCACAGCGATCGTCTGGGTCGCGTTGGCCGGCCCCCCCTGGGTCAGGCCCAGGATGATGTCGAGCACCTTCAGGGTGTAAATCACGCCCAGCATGAGCACCACGCTGACCACGGCCCGCAGGTTCGGCAAGGTGATGTTCCAGAACGCCTTCCATCCGGTCGCGCCGTCCAGCGCACCCGCCTCGTAAAGCTCATCCGGGATGTCCTGCAGTCCGCTGTAGAGCAGGGTCACGTTGAATGGGATGCCCAACCAGATGTTCACCAGGATGATCGCGATCAACGCCACGTTCGGCGAGGTGAGCCAGGGGATTGGTGCGTCGATGATCCCTAGGTTCTCCAGCGTGACGTTGAGGATTCCGCTGTCCTGCTCGAGGATGGCCCGCCAGGCGGCGCTGCCCACGATCAGGGGAAGCAGCCAGGGAAGCAGGAAGAGCGCGCGGAGCACCCCGTTGAGCGGAAAGTTCTTGTGGAAGAACAGCGCCAGCAGCATGCCGAGCACGAACTGCCCGATGATCGACCCGATCGTGAACAGCGCGGTGTTGACCAGAGCCTTGGTGAACAGCTCGTCGGTCACCACCGTGGCGTAGTTTTGCAGCCCGACCCACGGAGCCTTGCCGTTGATGAACGTCCGCAGCGTGTAGTTCTGGAAGCTCATCACCAGGTTCTTCACAACCGGGTAGCCGAACAGGGCGATGATCGCCAGGGCGGCTGGGACCACGAAGAGGATCTTCGT
>DASVEX010000107.1:0-6530 GCA_036380335.1 Propionibacteriaceae bacterium
CGGATCAGGCCGGCGCGGGCGCGTACCTTGTTGAGGGTTCCGGTCTTGCCGCGTACCACGCCGCGGCCGGCCACGCTCTTGTCGTCGAAGTACTGGCGTCGCAAACTACCCTCGACTCCTGCCACCGACAGTCCGGTGATCACCGCACGCAGCTCAGGATGTTGCGTGCTTGCCGCCACCCGGAGCATCTTGACCATCGAGTCGGCCGGCACCCTGGTTTGACGGGCAAGCCCGCTGCCGTCGGTGATCGCCATCCCGGGATCCCAGATGCCGAGCTTGGTGAGCTCCGCCCGTACGACCTTGGTTGCCTCTGCGATCGATCCCGACTTCTTGGCGCCGATTGCTGCCTGGCGGAAGATCACCTCTGCCGCGTCGTTGTCACTCACCATGAGCAAGTGCTCCACGATCCGCTCCAGTGGCATCGACGAGACCCTGGCAACGACCGCAGCGGACTTGGGCGCGTGCGCCGACCGCGTCGCGGTGACCCTGATCCCCTGCTTGGACAGTGCTCCGGCGAAAGCCGTGGCGGCCTGCTTGGCCGGATCTTTGTAGCGCGCGCCACCGTAGCCAACATGACCTTCGTCAACCCAGAGCGCCGAGGTATGTGAGACCTGATCAGCGTAGAAACCGGGCCAACGGGGGTTCCACGACGGACCGCGGAACAGCGAGGCGTCGTAGCCCACACTGACCCTCTTGATCTTGTCGTGCTTCAGGCGACTTGCCGTAGCCCGGGCCAGCCCAGTGATCGTTGCCCGCTTCGGATAGCCGGCGCGCGACTTGCTGGAGAGGTACGGATCGCCGCCGCCGACCAGGATGATCTGACCCCGCTTCGGACTGACCACCGACGTCTTGAAGGTGTGCCCTGGTCCCAAGATCGATAACGCGGCCGTCGAGGTCAGCAACTTCATCGTCGACGCTGGGATGTAGCCACGGGTGGCGTTGTGGGCGAACACGACTTTCCCGCTGCCCACCTCGACCACCGATCCCGAGTAGGAGCCAGTCATCCCCTTGACCTTGACCGTCCGGATCTTGTTGGCGACCGCTGTCTTATTCGGTACGACGCGCTGCGGCGCCGGAGCCAGGACCGGGCCGGGCAAGTCGCGCTTGGCAGGCGTTGGCGCCGTCGTCGCTGTGCTGGGCCCCGCAGTGACGCTTGGAGTGCTCGCTGGTGAGGGCGGCGAAACGTAGCTGGTTTGAGCCCCAACGGCGTACCGGTGCTCACGCGGAAACACCGCAATTGCTCCGGCAATCATGCTGATCAGTACGACCATGGCCGCGATGACAGCCAACACGATGGTCGCGGTCCGCTTAGGGCCCATCGGGTATGCACACCCCCTTTCACGCTAGGCTCAGCCATCGGGACACAACTGGTATGCACTCTCGCAGAAGTCAGTCCCAATCCCAAGGAGGTCAGATGGCCGCACCGGATGTTGAGGGAGGTCAGAGGCCGCTCAGCGGTTTGACCTTCGATGTCACCGTTGAGATTCCCAAAGGTCAGAAGAACAAGTACGAAGTTGATCATGAAACTGGCCGGATCCGGCTGGACCGTACGCTGTTCACCTCGACCCAATATCCGGCCGACTACGGCTTCATCGAGGGAACCCTTGGACAGGACGGCGATCCCCTCGATGCGCTCGTGATGATTGGCGAGCCGACCTTCCCAGGCTGCTTGATTCGCTGCCGGGCGATCGCGATGTTCCGGATGAAGGACGAGGCGGGCGGCGACGACAAGGTGCTGTGCGTACCGGCGTCCGATCCCCGACGTGACCACATTCGGGATCTGTCCGACGTACGCAAGTTCGCGCTGCTCGAGATCGAGCACTTCTTCTCTGTCTACAAGGATCTCGAGCCCGGAAAGTCCGTCGAGGGTGCCACCTGGACCGGCGTTGACGAAGCCGAAGATGAGGTTCGAGCGAGTTTCGAGCGGGCCAAAGAGCACGGCTTCCACGGTGATCGACGCTAGCTGATGGCTGCCCTACTTTGGAGCTGCTCGCGCATCGACGCTCGCAGCTGACGATAAGGCCGAATGGCTGACCATTTGATTTTGCTTGCTCCGTCGGCCAACAGGGTGTACGCCTCAGAGGCCGATCGGCTGGTGGCAGCCGAACTGAAGATCATGCTCGGCGCTGATGATCATCCGCCGATCGAGCCTGTCCGCATCGCCGGAATCGGCTATCTGGCTCTGGCTGTGGAACGGCTGGACCAGCGAAGCTGCGCCGCGCTGAGTCGGCTGTCTGGTTGCTACGTCACCTTCCACCGCGAGCATGATCGACTGAGGCCGATCGAGATCATCAGCCCGGACCTTTTCGACGATGATCTGGTGACGATTCCGAAGTATCCGGGCAAAACCAACGAACAATTCACCCGATTATTGATCAACGTCACGCTGGCCTCCATGAGACGGCAGAGCAGCGGACCGATCTCGATCCTGGACCCGCTGTGCGGTCGGGGCACCGTGCTGAGCACCGCGATGATGCTCGGGTGCAACGCGGCGGGCGTAGAGGTGGAGGCCAAGGCCGTCGAGGCGTACGCGGCGTACCTACGCAGTTATCTGCGACGCAAGCGACTCAAACACAACCTCGAGGTCAATCCGGTGCGGCGCGAAGGCAAGATCATTGGCAAACGTCTGGAGGCGGCGGTGATCCCGAACGGCGGCGAACGTCCCATTGCCCTGACCGTATTCTCCGGGGACACGCGGCAATCCGGAGCGCTGTTCGGAAAGCGCAGGTTCGAGGCACTGGTAGCCGATGCTCCCTACGGGGTCGTTCATGGCAGCCGGACCGACGTCGGCGGTGTCGCCGGCCAGCGGGAGCGCTCCGCCGCTGGGTTGATCAGCGAGGCACTCCCGGTCTGGACGATGCAACTGAAGCCCGGCGGTGCGCTCGGCCTCTCCTTCAACGCTATCGGCTTGCGCCGGGAGCGGCTGCTCGATCTGGTTGCCGCGGCGGGTCTGGAACCACTGGACTCGGGTCCGTATCGGGACTTCGAGCACCGCGTGGACTCCTCGATCCGCCGCGACATCGTTGTGGCAGTCAAGCCATAACCCGCTACGGCTGTCGGCTCACGTGCCGCCGGAGGTACACGGCATACCCCGCGATCCAGGCGAAGGCAAGAGCGACTGCAAGGAAGAGGCGCACACTGAAGCCCGGTCCGACCGGTATGCCGAGCACGAAACACGCCACCGCGGTAACCCGCGTCAGCACCGCCGCACGCCTCAACCCCTCGGCAGCAAACCGGCGGGCGATGATCAGGCAGGCCGCGATGATGGAGAGGAAGGCCAGCGGCGGCGCGAAGGCGTGAATCATGCCATGGACGCTGAGCCGCTCGGGATAGCCAGCCGGCGCACCGGGAGGAAAACCGAGCGCAGGATCTGCGGTGAAGATGCCGCCAATCACCAGACCCGCCCCGAAGAGCGCGAGCAGCCTCGGAGCCCAGGTGCTGCCCGGCCCAGTGGATAGGCAGCGCGAGACACCGACGGCAAAGAGCAGACTGAGGACGCCCGCGACGATGAAGTTGGTCACTTGAATCCATCCGTACTCGCCCAACGACAGCATGCTGAGCGGATGGCGGCGTAGATCAAATCCGGTGCGGGTGAACGCTTGCACGGCGGCGACGCCGACGAACAAGGGTCCAGCCACGACTCCCGCCCCAAGTAGCGTTCGGGTGAGGTCGGTCGTCGTAGCAGATGTCGTGGTAGTCATGATCAACACGTTCCTTCCAAAGGTTGGCTTTATCTCCGCGTCGACCAGAGCTCGGCGTTCTCGACAGCAGGAGGAAAGAGGTTTGGAGAAATCTCGATTGGCCATGTCGAGATCGCGAACAGCCGCCCGACGCAAAGGTGAAGGCCGGGAATGAAGCCGGCCACGACGAGAAAGGAAAGAGTCATGAGATTCATGGCACTGCTGAAGTTCGACGAGTCACTGCCCACTGGGCCACCGCCGCCTGAGCTGTTCCAGGCGATGGGCGAGTACGCCGCAGAGGGTGCCCGAAATGGCACGCTGGTCGACCAGGGCGGCTTGCTGCCGAGCGCCGCGGGCGCCATCGTGTCTCTCGTTGACGGCACGATCAAGGCTGTGGACGGCCCATTCACCGAAGCCAAGGAGCTGGTCGGCGGGTACGCCGTGATCGAGGTACGGAGCAAGGCGGAGGCTGTCGAGCTGGCGAAACGGCTGATGCAGATTCACAAAGATCACTGGCCCGGTTGGCAGGGCAGCTGTGAAGTACGCCAGCTCGGCGAGTCGTGATCTGATCGATCGGTGACTGATGCGACCATGCAGGAGGTCATCGAGGCGGTCTGGCGACTGGAGTCCACGAGGCTGATCGCCGGGCTGGTGCGGATGGTCCGAGATGTCGGTCTAGCGGAGGACCTCGCTCAGGACGCGCTCGTAGCCGCGTTGCAGCAATGGCCGACATCCGGCGTACCCGATAACCCCGGCGCCTGGCTGATGACGATCGCCAAGCGCCGGGGAGTCGATCAATTTCGGCGCAGCGACCGCCTTGATCAGATCTATACCGCCATGGCTCGGGGGCAAGGAAATGAGATGTCTGAAGAGGACTTCCTCGCCGCAGTTGATCATGTCGATGACGATGTGCTGCGGCTGATGTTCATCTGCTGCCATCCAGCCCTGACCTCTGAGGCGCAGTGCACCTTGACGCTCAAGCTGGTCGGCGGGTTGACGACCCGAGAGATCGCACGGGCGTACCTCACGACGGAGGCGACCGTCGCACAGCGGGTAGTACGCGCCAAACGAACCCTTGCCGAGGCGGGTGCAGCGCTGGAGGAACCCAGCGAGGCGGAGCGCGCCGATCGGCTGACCGCGGTATTGAGCGTGATCTATCTGCTGTACAACGAGGGCTATTCGGCCACAGCTGGCAGCGAGTGGCTGCGGCCCGCGCTGTGTGACGAAGCGCTCCGCCTCGGCCGAATTCTTACCGCGCTGGCTCCGCGGGAGAGCGAGGTGCACGGATTGTGTGCGCTGATGGAGCTGCAGTCCTCTCGGCTCGCGGCCCGCACTGCAGCTGATGGGTCACCGATCCTGCTGCTTGATCAAGATCGTTCGCGCTGGGATTCGGTGCACATCGTGCGCGGATTGTCGGCGATGGACCGCGCGATGATGAGCTCTACCAACCTTGGCCCGTACGCTCTGCAGGCTGCCATCGCGGCATGTCATGCGCGAGCCGATACGGCTGAGGCGACCGACTGGGTACGCATAGCCGAGCTATACGAACAGTTGGCGCGGCTCACCGGCTCCCCCGTCGTCGAGGTGAATCGGGCGGTGGCGTTGGGTATGGCGTACGGGCCGGAGGCCGGACTTGAATTGCTTGATCAGTTGGCCGGGCTACCGGCGCTGCAGGGATATCACCTGTTGCCGAGCGTGCGCGGCGATCTGTTGGCCAAGCTTGGCCGCCACGATGAAGCGAAGGCGGAGTTTGCCCGGGCGGCCAACATGACCCAAAACGAACGCGAACGCTCGTTGCTCTTGGATCGCGCGAGCGAGACGTCATAGCCAGATAGCCGTTGCCATCAAGGGCTGCGCCTTAGGCTGCTCGGGTGGACCAGCGACGCATCTTGCTCGTACTTCGTCATGCTGAAACCGAGGACGTACGCCCCGGAAGCCGGGACAGCCAACGGCGACTCACCCCTGACGGTGAACGCCATGCCGAGGAGGTCGGCGACTACCTGCGAGAACAAGGCATCACGGTCGATGCCGTGCTGTGCTCCAGCGCCACCCGTGCAGAGCAGACGCTCGAGCTGCTGAAATTGGGTGATCAACTTGCACCCGATCGAGTCACAATTGCCGAGCGCTTTTACAACGCCGGCGCCGATACGTTGATCGATGCCTTACGCGATCTTCCCGCCGACTGCCGTGTCGCACTACTTGTCGGCCACGCTCCAGGCGCACCCGGCCTGGTGCATGACATGGCCGATCCCGACACGTCAGCGTCCGCGGCAGTCAGCGCAATCGAAAGTCGCTTTCCGGCCGCTACCTTGGCCACGCTGGAATTCGACGGTGACTGGTCTGAGATCGAGGGCGGCTCGCTTGTCTCGGTCCGGATACCCGATGCCACGAGCGGCTGAGCCAAGATCATCTTAGTGTTGTAGCAAGTCAGCCGAACTGCGCTGACTGCCCACGACTCGATCAGCCGTAGCGGCGTAGCTCGTGGAAGAAATCGTCGATGACACGTAGGTCGTTGGCCGAGGCGACCTGGTCGTAGACGTACTTGCCGACCGCCAGATCAAGCACTCCGAGACCGAACGGTGAAAAGATCACCGGCCGACCTGTCGGCACCGACACACGGCCAGCCATCACATCATCCAAGGTGCCGGCCAGGAAATCCCGGCTGCCGGTGATCTGCTCAACCAGATGCGGTGAGGTGTTGGCCTTCAAACAATGCTCGACGTCGTCAACCACATTGGTCGACGCAAGCAGAATTTCTGGCGCCAGGTCACGCAGCGACACATGCAACACCACCGGATGATGGGCAAACCACGACACGTCCCGGATGTGCGGTTCGGCAGCGACGGTGGC
>DASVEX010000108.1:0-2614 GCA_036380335.1 Propionibacteriaceae bacterium
CGGAACGTGGAATCTCTTCGGGCTGGAGATTCCGATACCCACGGCGCTGCTGACAACCATCGTGTTCGAAGGCTGGCGCTACTTCCCCTTCGCGTTCCTGTTTCTGATGGCGCGGCTGGCGGCCATGTCTGACGAGCCCGAGGAGGCCGCTCTGGTCGACGGAGCCACGCCCTGGCAATCATTCCGGTTCATCGTGCTACCGCAACTGATGCCGATCATCGGCTTGCTCGCCGTGCTGCGCACTATCTGGACCTTCAACGAGTTCGACGACATCTTCCTGCTGACCGGCGGTGCCGCAGGCACCGGTGTGGCGAGCGTGCAGATCTACAACTACCTGACGGTGCAGCGCAATGTGGGTGCAGCAGCCGCGCAGTCGGTGATCATGGCACTCGTGCTGATCGTGATGCTCGGCTGCTATCTGCTGATCCTGCGCAGGAGAGGAGAGCGGGTATGACCACCGAGGTTTTCACTCCGCCCAGTCAGGTCGCTGCTGCACCGGAACCGCGCCGGATGGCTCATGGCACCCGACACCGGGTACAGAGCAGGGCATTCAGGATCGGTCGCTGGGTCGTGATCATTGGATTCCTGATCGCCGTGCTGGTGCCGTTCTATTACATGCTGCTGCTGTCGGTGAAGCCGATCGAATCATTGCTAGAAAACCCGGCCTCCATGATCGTCAAGCCGTCGGAGTTCACGCTGCAGACCTACGTCAACGTGTTGTCCTCGACGGCTTCCGGAGGACAGGGCTTCGGCCGCTTTATGGCCAACAGTGCACTCGTCGCCTTCTCGTCAGTGGTGCTAGCACTGCTCATCGGGATTCCCGGTGCCTACGCCATCGCCCGTTTGCCGTTTTTTGGTCGGCGCTACATCAGTGGCGTCTTCCTGGCCGCCTATCTGTTCCCGGCGATCCTGATGGCCATCCCGCTCTTCGTCGGGTTTACCCGAATCGGACTCCGCGGCTCCCTTGTAGGACTGGTCATCGTGTACACCGCGCAGACTGTGCCGGTGGCGATCTATATGCTGCGCAACTACTTCGAAACGGTGCCAGAGGCCATCGAGGAGGCCGGTCTTGTGGATGGCCTGAGCCGGATAGGCGTGTTGCGTCAGATCAGCTTGAAGCTGGCCCTACCGTCGATCATGTCCACCGGCTTGTTCGTATTCATGATCGCCTGGAACGAGTTCTTGTTCGCGCTGCTGTTCCTCGTTGATCGGCGGGAGCGCTGGACCGTCTCGCTCGGTCTGTCGCAACTCTCCGGCAGCGTCGAGATCCCGACCACCGTCCTGATGGCAGGCTCCGTGGTACTCACTCTGCCGATCATCATCATCTTCTTTGCCACCGAACGGCTGCTTACCGGCGGCCTGACAGCCGGGGCCGAAAAGGGCTAGGCGTGCACAACCCGCTCAGCGTTTCCGATCTTGTTCAGGACGAATTGCGGCAGCGCATCGAGAGCGGCTACGACGTCTCCGGCATTGCGGCTGAGCTTGCCGCTGCTGCTGCCGATGATCATGATCGACTGGAGACGCTGTATCTGGAACTGATCAATGCCGAGCGCAGATCGGATTGGGCGTACCAGGAGCCGGAGTCCCTGGACGACATCCTCGACGCCTTGCCGGCTGGGCGGCGCCGGGGTTTGGCCGCCGCCGATGGCCCTTCGACAAGCTCAGGGCGCATCTGGCCTGCGGAGTTGGCCGATCGGATCCTTGGTGGCTGGCTGGGTCGGATCGCGGGCTGCAACCTCGGCAAGCCCATCGAGAACGGCGACTTCTGGACCCCGGACCGGATCCGCGCCTACCTGGAGCTTGCCGACGCTTATCCACTGCGGGACTACATCCCAGCACTCGATCCGATGCCCGACGGGTTCTTGCTGAACCCGAGCTGGCCGGAGACAACGCGTGGCCGGGTCCATGGCTCGGCGCGCGACGACGACATCGACTATTCGATCTTGGCCTTGTGGCTGTTGGAACGCCACGGCGTTGAGCTCACCCCGAGTCTGGTCGCGAACGCCTGGCTGGCGCTGCTCCCCTATTTACGCGTGTTCACCGCGGAGCGGGCCGTTTTGGTGAGTCTGCTGCACAACGTGCCCGTTGCGACGGTGGGCGAAACCCGCAACCCGTATCGGGAGTGGATCGGCGCGCTGATCCGCGCTGACGTGTGTGGCTGGGTCTTTCCTGGCCAGCCTGGTGCCGCTGCGCGGCTGGTCTATGAGGATGCATCACTCTCCCACCGATGCAACGGGATCTATGCCGCCATGTGGGCGGCCGCCCTCGTCTCATCCGCCTGTGTCGCGGCTACGGTCCGGGAGGCAGTCGAGCAGTCCCTGGACTACGTGCCAGCTGGCTCCCGGCTGGCCGAGGCACTGAGTGGCGTTCATGATCTTTACCGGAACGGGTGCAGCTGGGAGGTGGCAATCGAGACCATTCGAGCCCGCTTCGGGCACTACAGCTGGGTGCACGCGATCAACAATGCGTGCCTGATCATGGTCGGACTGCTCTGGGGGAACGGAGACTACGCCGCCACTGTCGGGTCTGTGGTGCAAGGCGGTTGGGACACCGACTCGAACGCCGCAACGGCCGGCTCGGTGGTCGGCACCGTGCTCGGCGCAGCCAAGCTGCC
>DASVEX010000109.1:0-15933 GCA_036380335.1 Propionibacteriaceae bacterium
CCGGACGCGCTGAAAGCGTGGGCGGGACGGGGAGCGGTGCGACTGCTGGAGCATGATCCCGTCTCCGGAGCGATGCTGCTCGAGCGGCTCGATGCTTCGCAAGACCTGAACATGATGGAAGACGATCTTGCTGCAGCCCAGATCATCGCGGAGTTGCTGGTGCAGCTCAACTCGGTGCCCGCGCCAGCAGAGCTACGCACCCTCAGCGAGGTGGCGGCGGCGACCCTGGCTGGTACGCCGGACGCAACCCGGCTGGCAGCCGATCCCGAGGAACGCCGACTCTTGATCAGCTGCGCCGACCGCTTCCAGGAATTGATCACGGATCCGCTCGATGATCGTTTGTTGCATTGGGATCTGCACTACTACAACACGCTTTCCACGCTGACCGAGCCACGGCAGTGGAAGGCCATCGATCCGAAACCGCTCGCTGGTGATCCTGGCTTTGAGTTGTTGCCAGCCTTGTGGAACCGCTGGGAGGATCTCGTGGCGACCGGCGACCTCCCGCGGGCCCTGTTGCGTCGTTTCGACCTGATGACAGATGTTCTTGGACTTGACCGATCGCGCGCTGCAGGCTGGACGCTAGGACGAGTGCTCCAGGTCGCTGTCTGGGATCTCGTCAGATTTAACGAGGGCCACATCGACCCCGAGCACCGCACTATTGCGGAGGTGCTGATAAGCAAATATGCGGGCTGAGCCTGTCGAAACCCGGCGCGCTCTTCGACAGGCTCGTGCGTTTCGGACCAGGTCGCCACACCGTGCCTCCGCCGTCTCGTCTACGACGCGGTGTAATCAGCGATGACGTCGAGTACCCAGATCACGCCGAAACGGTCCTTGAGCATGCCGTAGAGGGGCGACCAGCCGGCCGGTGCGAGGTCGTAGGCGATAGTCGCATCCTCAGAGAGGCCGTTCCAGTAGGCGGTGATCTCATCTGCGTCGGTGCCGCGGACCGAGACGAACACCGACTCGCTCGACGGTCCGCTCTTGTCCTCGGAGCCATCGGAGCCGACGCTGGAGCTCGCGAGGATGGCCGCCGACTGGGGCAGCCGCTACGTCAGGGCCGGGCCATCACCACGGCTAAGATCATCTCGCCACGCACACAAGTGATCACGGAGAGGATGACCTTGACGCTCTCGCCACGAGTCACCAACGAGTCTCTTCGCAAGCCTGATCGCGTGGCCGGGGCGCTGGCCGGTGGTTTTGTCGTGCTGCTGCTGGCGACTGAGCTGATACTGACACTTCCCGACGAGGCTGACAGCCCGGTTTTCGTCGCCGACTTCTACGCGGCCCATCGGAGCTTCATCATCACCTTGCAGGTGCTCGGGCTCGTGGCGGCTGCGCTCCTGGGAGCGTACGCGTGGCGGCTTCGCTCAATCGATCGGCTGGTGGCGGCGGCTGGCATGATCATGGCCGTCTGCGCCTTGGTTCCAGGTCTCATCACGCTGGTGATCGCGATCGTGGCGGATCCAAATCATCCTGCGGCGGCCGGCGTCTGGAACGCGCTGGAACCGCGTGGCGACGACGTTCTCTTTGTCGGCATCGTGGTGTTCGCCGGTACCATCGCGCTACGGCTCGGCAGACGACTGCCGGCACTTGGCGTCTTGGCAGGGCTCGTGGCAGTCTCCTGCCTCGCTCGCCTCGTGTTGGAGGCGGCCGGGAGGAGGCGCGGTCCCCTGGAGGCCGTCGGCCCGCTGCTCTTCGTGATACTCATCGCAGTGATGGCGGTCTCGAGCTTTCTCGGCATCCTCCGCCCAGGGCTGATTGACAAATCTGAGGGCTGAGCTTGTCGAAGGATATGAGGGCTGAGCTTGTCGAAGCCCGCGCCCTTCGACGGGCTCAGGGCGCGTTTCGGACCAGATCGCCACGCCGTGGATCGGCGTTGCCGGGCGTAGATTCCTCACCCCGTCGGGTGAGCACGACATCAGTGAATACCAGTGGCCGGGTATGCAACGTACGAATGGTGGTCTCGATGTCCATGGTGGCGACGTCCCCAATGCCGGTGCCTATCGTCTGGGCCTGAATATGCAGGTGCGGCTCAGTCGTGTTTCCGGAGTTTCCCACTTTGGCAATTTGTTGGCCGAGCTCGACATGATCACCGACCTTGACCTGGATACTGCCGGGAGTGAGATGTGCCATCAGTACGTATCGTCCGCCGCCAATGTCGATGACCACGTTGTTGCCGCTTTGATAGTGGCCATCGGCAGATCCGATCGCCTGGTCCGCCTGCCATCGAGAACGTAGGTCACGGTGCCCGCGGCTGGCGCGAGCACTGGCTTTCCATAGATGTAGTAGCTGGTCAGCTCGGTGCTTCCCGGTCGGTGGGTGAGGCCGTTCCGCGCTTGCAGAATGTCAAGAGCGTTGCGCTGAGTTGACGTGGTAGTGGTAATTGACGAGCTCGCTGTGTCCACCCTGACCGACCAACCATTCGTCCGCCAGCGGTGAGGCAATCGGTACCGGATCGACTGGCGGCCGGTAGGTCATCACGAGCTGGACTGTAATGAAAAGCGATCCGCCCAGCACCAAGAGGTTGGAGGCCACCCGCAGCTGCTTCAGGGGGATCGCCGCCGCGAGCAGCAGGATCAAGAGACCGCCCACGAAGCACATCTGAAACTCACGTTGGACACCGGGGGAGAAACCGAAAGCCACAGCGTCGTACGCGCCGCTGAACAGCGTGGCAACCAGCAGTCCGCACAGCAGCAGCACATTCAGATACTGCAGTCGTTGGGGTAGCAGACCGCGGCGCAAAGGGTGGCGCAGCAGGTTGAGCTCCAATCGACCACGTCGTGCCGCCAAGAGCCGGCTCAGGGCAAGGGGTATGGGCAGCCCAACAATCAGCGCAGCGATCGGTACATAGCTGAGCCCAGGGCCCGCGTACCAAACGGCAACGGTGACCGCTGCGGTCAAGCAGAGCATGAGATTGCGGCGGGTCAACACGACCCGGCCGGATGGCAGCTCACTGATCGGCATGCCGGAGTCGGCCATCGCCAAGGGCAGGGCCAGGGCCGCTACCGCGATGAGGGCGAGGACAAGATCGGCGGTGTCGAGGCCAAAAAGCCGCAGCAGGAACAGGGACAGGTATGGCTGCGAGACAACCACTGCGATGCAGAGCAGGACCACGACGCCGAGGACGATGTTGCGCGGCCTGTTGGCGATCGTCTTGGCGTTGATCACATAATCCGGCGGCGCGCCGAGGGCAAGTACGAGGCCGATCAGGGGAACAACGAGATACAGCTGCAGCCCGAGAAGGGGAATGAGGGCGAAAGTGACAGCCGCGACGATCATCGCAAGCCACGGACGTGCCCGCGCCAGGGCTGAGGTCTGCGGCTGTGAACTGACCTCGAGTTGCACAATCTCACTATCCCGCGACCGGCATGATCTGAACATGAGCAATGAGCTGGCCGATGGCGTTCGCCGCATGCTGGCGGATGCGAATCAGCGTGGGCTTGCCGTCGAGTTACGACGCCGTCCGGCTGCGCGCAGCCTGGAGGAGGCCGCGGAGCTGTTGGGCATCCGCCCCTCTGAGATGGCAAAGACGATCGTCGTCCGCCGATCAAGTGGAAGCTATCTGTTCGCCCTGATCCCGGGCGACACACAGATTGCCTGGCCGAAGCTGAGGTCGCTGCTTGGTGTCAGCAAGATGAAATTGCCCGATGCGGCCGAGGCGTTCGCGGCGACAGGCTACGAGCGCGGCACGATCACGCCGATCGGCAGCGAGCCGACGTGGCCGGTGATCATTGATCAACGGCTGGCCGGCCGTCGCGCTGCACTTGGCGCGGGCGGGCATGGCTACAGCGCATTCGTCGAGATCGATGATCTCGCGCTCGCGTACGAGGCAACGGTGGCGGACATCGCCAGTTAAGCGCAGTCTGCGCGCTTGGCTTGTCGAAGCGCGACTCGCGCTCTTCGACATGCTCAGAGCGCGTTTTCGCAGCCTACACTCTGGCCTATGTGGCAGCCAGGGGCGCTCAGCCGTACGGTGCTAGCGCTGATTTGGCTGCTGCTCGGCCTTGCCATGGTCGCGGTACCGGTATGGCTTGGCTGGACGCGTTGGCCCGCCATCTTGAACGGGCAGCCGGCCATGCTGATTGCGGGCCTAGCCTGCGGCTTGGTCGGCCTCATCGCGGTCGCGTGGGCAATCGGCACGCTGACCATGGGAGCCAGGCTGGATCGTGAGGATGATGCCGAGCATCCGGCGCACCGGACGTCCACCCGAGTCCAGCGGCGGTCGCGTCGCCGGATCATCATCGCCGTTCCGCTGTTGGTTCTTTCCTTTCTCCTTGTTCTTGCCCTCGTCTACGCACGTCCCTTCGTTGCGACGCCAACGGCTGTCACGGCGCTCCGCTCCGAGAAAGGGGTACGGCTCTCCGACCGACTCGGCTGGTACGAACTCGTCCCGGCCCAGCAAGATGCGGAAGGCGAAGCCATCAAGCCGACGACTGGACTGGTGTTCGTGCCAGGGGCCCGCGTCGATTCTCGTGCGTACGCGCGTGTCCTTCGCCCGCTAGCGGAAGCCGGCTACCTCGTCGCCGTCTTGAAAGAGCCGTTCGGCTTCGCGATCATCGACCCTGATCACGGCAAGAAGGTTCTCGATCTGCATCCTGAGATCGCTCACTGGGTCGTCGGAGGTCATTCCCTCGGCGGGACCGTGGCCGCCTCCTTGGCCGACAATGACGATCGGGTCGATGGCCTGGTGCTCTTCGCCTCGTACCCCGCGGAACCGATCATCCGCAACGACCTCAAGGTTGTCTCGATCTCAGGTACCGCGGACGGACTTGTGACGCCAGCCGATATCGAGGCATCCAGGGCGAACCTGCCCCCCAACACCACTTTCGTGGCGATCGACGGTGCCGTACACGGCTCGTTCGGCGACTACGGCGATCAACCTGGCGACGGTACGCCGACGGCCGACCGCTCGGCGGCGCAGGCGGAGATCAGCAAGGCCGCCCTTGCGCTGCTGGCGGCAGTCACTCCTCCGGCACCACCTAAGAAGAAGTAGTCCCCGCGCCTGAACGGCGCACCAGGAGGTCGCTCCTCCCTAAGATCTGGGGTATGAGCGAGACGGGTCTGAAGCGAGCCCAGGACAAGATGGCCGCCGCAGGTATCCACCAGCAGGCCATCGATGTCTTCAGCCACTACTACCGCCAGCTCGAAGAGGGTGTCAGCGGGTTCATCCCCGAGGAAAGCATCGAGCCTCTCCTGGATCCGCCAATGCTGAGTGATCTTGCGGTGAGCGAGCAGGATGCGACAGCCGCGCTAGGCAAGACCGTGATCATCAAACTGAACGGCGGTCTGGGCACCTCGATGGGTATGGACAAGGCGAAGTCGCTGTTGCCGGTGCGCAAGGGCCAGACGTTCCTCAACATCATTGTTGATCAAGTACTGCATGCGCGCGCAGCGTACGGGATCCGGCTGCCGTTGCTCTTCATGAACAGCTTCCGGACTGACGCGGACACACTCGCCGCGCTGGCTTCTTACAGTGATCTTGCTGTTGCCGACCTTGATCTGGGCTTCCTGCAAAGCCAGGAGCCGAAGCTCCGCGCCGACGACCTGACGCCGGTGGAGTGGCCCGCTGACCCCAGTCTGGAGTGGTGCCCACCCGGCCACGGCGACCTTTACACGGCCTTTGCCACCTCGGGGATTCTGGATCGCCTTCTTTCATTGGGATATCGCTATGCCTCGGTATCGAATTCCGACAATCTCGGTGCCGCACCCAACGCCACCATCGCGGGGTGGTTCGCCAGCAGCGGTGCGCCGTATGCGGCTGAGGTCTGCCGGCGGACCCCCGCTGATCGCAAAGGAGGACATCTGGCCATCCGCAAGGTGGACCGACGGCTGATCTTGCGTGATACCGCCCAGACGCGGAAGGACGAGATGCATTTCTTCACAGATGAGTTCCGGCATCCGTTCTTCCATACGAACAACCTGTGGTTCGATCTTGAGGTACTTGATCGCACCCTTCGAGAGCGGAGCTCAGTGCTGGGCCTGCCCTTGATCAAGAATGAGAAGACCGTCGATCCGGCTGAGCCGTCCTCGCCGAAGGTGATCCAAATCGAAACCGCCATGGGTGCCGCCGTTGAAGTCTTCGAGGGCGCGACTGCCATCGGAGTAGGTCGTGACCGGTTCGTGCCTGTGAAGACCACGAGTGATCTGCTGGTGCTGCGGTCCGACGCGTACGAGCTGGAAGCTGACGGGCAGCTCAGCAAGATTGCGGATCCGACGCCGGTCGTCGATCTTGACGATCGGTACTACAAGATCATTGTCGAATTTGATCACCGATTTCCGACAGGCCCGCCCTCGCTGAAGGAAGCTCGTTACCTCGGAGTAAAGGGAGACTGGAGCTTCGAGGCGGATGTTCGTGTCGTCGGTGCGGTGAGTCTGGAAGATCGGGGAGAGCCCCAGATCATCGCCGCGGGCTCGACTCTTGGCGACGGGGCTGAACCCGCGGCCGGGTAGTGCCACAGCAACACGGTCATTAGGCCTTACCGCCAGATGATGCTGAGCGTCGCCGACGCGGCGGCTTGGGCGAGAGCCGTCGCCGTCTGGGCATCCACATCGACGAGCACCAGTGCACCTTCGGGAGCAGGACCCGCCCGATCATCCGGAACTTCTGGGACGGTGACGACCCGGGCCCTCGCGGCAATGACTGCCGCCTGCTCGGCTTCTGCGTCGGCGGCAACAACGTCGACCACGTCGCCCGGTTGCAGCAGGGCAGCTTGCGCCGAGTCGGCAAGTTTCAGCGGCGCGATCACATGGCCCGCTGCAACGGCGCCGCGGGACGACGTCGTGGCCAGCAGTGTCATCATCTGGTTTGCTGCAACGGGCGCCGCCAGCGTCTTGCCGACAAGATCATCCGGATCGGTCACCACCCCTTCAGGCACATCTGCCGCTGCAACGCGGTCGACGCTGATATCTGAAGCCGAGAGAACAGTCCCACCCGCGAGCTGAGCACTTGCCTTGACCGCAGTGATCATGACCGGGCCTGCTGGCGCCGCGGCGGAGATTCCGGTGAGCACGGCAGCGATAGCGGCAACGACCGCGAGCTTTCGGCGGTGCCACGCTGCCGCGCGGGCAAGCCCATGCAACGGTCGAGAGTGAGTCCTGGATGCGTGGTTGATCACGCTTGGAGGCTAAGGACGTGCGTCCAGATCGTCCGCTCTGTCCACAAGCCCTAGCTTGAGGTGGCCTTCTGCCCTGTGGACGAAGTGCCGCTGGAGACCGGCCGCTTGTCCTTGTGGGAGTTGTCTTTGTTGGAATTGTCTCTGTTGGAGCCGTTCGATCCTGCAGACCCGGTGCCAGCGGGTTCTTTGTCAGCCGACTTGGTCTCGGCGCCCGACTTCTTCTCCGACGTTCTCGAGTCTGCGCCATCGCCGTTCGCCGAACCGTTACGACTATCGGTCCGGTAGAAACCAGAGCCCTTGAATACCACACCGACGGCGTTGAAGACCTTGCGCAACTGGCCGCCGCAGGTTGGGCACGTGTCGAGAGACGCGTCGCTGAACTTCTGCACTGCCTCGAGGTCTTCGCCGCACTCGGTGCAGCGGTACTGATAAGTGGGCATTGGTGTCTTTCTCTCCTCGAGAAGCGGCTCGCCTCAGAGGATGAACCGCGACTTAGCACTCAAGCATACCGACTGCTAACCGTTGTCGACTGTCCGATGTACTTGCTGACGCCCCACCTTTTCGCTGACGCCCCACCCTCTTGATGTCGCACCCTGAATATGTGAGGCGTAGAGCAAGCAAGTGGAGCGTCAGCGTTGTAGAGAGCGACATGACGCGCCCGTCGCGCATCAGACGTCCGTCGGGTGGCGTTTTTCCGCACGGGGACGCAAATGGCTCCCCGATTTGGCCTGAATCAGCGATTTCGTGGCCCTGTGCGGAGAAACGCATCGGTGAAGAAGATCAACGCAAGCGTGCCCAGGTGCGTCGACATCGGTCGCGTCACAGCTGCGGACATTAGAGTTTGACGGTGCGTCGCATCCCTCGCTGGCCGATCTTCACAGCGATCGTGCTGGTGCTGGCACTTGGCGGCTTGAGCAGCGTTGGCATCGCTACGGTACGTACGTCATTCCCGCAGACATCGGGTCGGCTGATGGTTCCTGGACTCAAAGGTCAGGTCGAGGTGCTGCGCGACTCCTTCGGCGTACCGAACATCTATGCCGACAATCCTGAAGATTTGTTCCTCGCTCAGGGCTATGTCCAGGCGCAAGATCGTTTCTTTGAGATGGATTTCCGCCGCCATCTCGCCGCCGGACGGCTCTCAGAACTCTTCGGCAAGTCACAGCTGGAGACCGACGCCTACGTCCGCACGCTCGGTTGGCGGCGGGTGGCTGAGCAGGAGCTGGCGCTGGTCGCGCCCTCGACCCGCCGCTACCTCGACGCGTACGCCGCGGGCGTGAACGCCTATATCGAGGGCCGAACAGCATCAGACCTGTCGCTGGAATACTCCCTGCTCAGGCTGCAAGGGCTGCAGTACAGGCCCGAGCCATGGACAGCCGCCGACTCGGTCGCCTGGCTCAAGGTCATGGCATGGGATTTGGCGTCCAATCTTGATGAGGAGTCGGAACGGGCGATCATCACCGGCAAGCTGGGAGCCGGACGCGCGGCGAGCCTTTTTCCGCCATATCCGTTGGACGACTTCGCGCCCATCCTGGGGCGGGGAGACGTGGTGGGCAAGGCATTTGATCCATCCGCCAGTCGGGGGTCGGCCAGGCCGTTGCCGGACGGACTGAGCGATGATCAACTGCGCCAGGCCTCGGGAGCACTGGAGGGCGTAGCGAAGATCAATCGGACGATTCCGCACGTGCTCCGCTCCGGCTCGGGCGCCGGCGCTACCGGCTCCAACTCCTGGGCCATGGCCGGTTCCCGAACCGCGAGCGGCCACGCGATCTTGTCCAACGATCCTCACCTGTCGACCTCGATCCCGTCGATATTCGCTCAGGTCGGGCTGCACTGCCGGGTGCTGTCCAAGGCATGCCCGTTCGATGTCTCTGGATTCAGTCTGGCCTCCCTGCCGGGAGTCGTGATCGGCAAGAACACCAAGATCGCCTGGGGCCTGACCACGAGCTACGTCGACGCCCAGGACCTGTTCTTGGAGGATGTGCGAGGCGATACGGTCCGCGAAGGCGACAGTTACGTTCCGCTCCGAGTGATCACTGAGCAGATCCGGGTCCGCGACGAACAGCCGCGAACGATTCGGATCCGCTCCTCACGGCACGGACCGCTGCTTTCTGATGTCGACCAGCGGCTGCAACAGGTATCGGCGAGCAAGTCGGATCCGAGCGTCGCGCCCTACGGGGTCTCGCTGAGCTGGACCGCGCTGCAGCCCGGTCACACCGTGGATGCCCTGCTCGCGATCAACCAGGCACAGAACTTCGAGGAGTTCCGAGCGGCGGCGGCACTCGTGAGCGCACCTTCCCAAAATCTTCTGTATGCCGATACGGAGGGCAACATCGGCTACCAGCTGGCCGGCACGGTGCCACTGCGCCTCAAAGGCAACGGGACGAAGCCCTCACCAGGCTGGGACTCGAGCTATGGCTGGCGTGGCACCGTCCCGTTCGCGAAGCTGCCGTACGTCGAGAACCCGCCTAATGGCTTCCTCGTGGCAGCGAACCAGCAGGTGATCGGATCGCAATATCCGTATCCGCTGGGATCGGCCTACTCCTACGGATGGCGCAGCCAGGAGATCATCGACAAGTTGCGCGATGCGCCGCCCATCACGATGGATGACGCCGAACAGATCTTCTACGACGACACCATCCGGTTTGCGACCGATCTGGTGCCGATCTTGCTCAAGATCAAGGTTTCCGATCCGTGGGTGGTCGAGGGGCAGCGGACACTTGTGGGCTGGGACTACTCGGCAACTGCGGATTCGGCGGCGGCGGCGTACTTCAACGTTGTCTGTCACAACATCCTCAAACTGACTTTCCGTGATGAGTTGCCGCAAGATCTCTGGCCGTCCGGCGGCGACCGCTGGTACGCCGTGCTGTCGATCTTGATCAAGCAGACCAAGAATCCGTGGTGGGACGACGTCAACACAACGGACAAGATCGAGACTCGGGACGACATCCTGCTGGCTGCCATGATCAATGCCCGCAAGGAGATCACCTCGCTGATGGCGCGAGACACAGACCAGTGGCAGTGGGGGAAACTGCACACCGTGCGGCTGCAAAATTCGACATTGGGAACCAGCGGGATCACCCCGATTGAGAACCTGTTCAATCGCGGTGATTACCCGGTCGGCGGTGGGCCCGCCGTGGTGAATGCGATGGGATACGACGACCGTACGGGCTACACCGTTACCGACGGGCCGGCAATGCGCATGCTGATCGATCTTGGTGATCTTGACGCATCCCGCTGGGTGAACCAGAGCGGCGTCTCAGGCCATGCCTTCCATCGTCACTATGACGATCAGACGGAGCTATGGGCCAATCAACAGTTGTGGCCGTTCGTCTCGTCGCAAGGTGCGGTCGAGGCTCGCACCGAGATGCGCCAGGAGCTGCTGCCAGGCAGCTAGTCTCCTTCCACAGCACTAGGCAGCCAGCTGACGGAGAAATCCGGCCGCATGATCCACACTGGTGCCGTGATCCGTCGCCGAGTGGTTGCCCAAGGCCGAGTGCAAGGCGTGTTCTTTCGCGACACCTGCCGGCGGGAGGCTAGCGGACGTCGGGTGTCGGGTTGGATCACCAATCGGGAAGACGGTGCGGTCGAGGCCGTGTTCGAGGGCGAGGCGTCCGCGGTGCAGGCACTGATCGACTGGGCTCGACAGGGCCCGCCGCAGGCCCGGGTGGTCAAGCTGGAAATTATTGAGGAAGAGCCGCGCGGCGAACGAGGGTTTTTGGTCCGTTGATCATCTGTTAGACGTCACAGGTTGCAGAGCACCGATGGTTCGCAGATGATCATGCGTGTTGGTGTCACGATGACGTCGACGCGATGATCCCAGGCATGCACAGGGATCGTTTCCAGCACCTCGTCGTCGTTGAGCAGCATCCATACCGGTGCGCTTTGCGATGCGTGCCGCAAGGCTCGGTCGTACCAGCCAGCGCCGCGGCCTAGGCGGTCACCGTGCAGATTGGCCGCGAACCCGGGGCAGATGATCAACTCGGCTTCGGGAAGTTGCTCACTCGGTACGATTTCGCCGGTCGGCTCCAAGATCGAATACGCCCCGACGCGCAGCGAATCTGGCCCCTCATATGCCGCCCACGCAGGCTTGTCGAGCCGGCCACCGATCGGGTGCGAGAGCACCGGCAGCAGGACGCGAACTCGATGTGCAGCCAGCCAGGCAACCAGTTGGAGCGTGCCAGGCTCCGAGCCGTTGGACAGGTGGGCGGCAACGGTGTCGGGAATTCGGTCAGCCAGTGCAGACTCGACCAACGACATCCGCGAGGCATCGTCGCGCGCGCGCTGCTGGCTGGTGCGCAAGTCGCGACGGAACTGGACCGCTTTTCGAAGCGTTCGCTTAGCCCCAGCGATCGCAGCGGCGTCAATTGCCGCCATCGCCGAGAGGTCGGCGGCCTCTGGCTGGGTTTGCACGGACCTAGCGTAGTCGTGTCAAGCCCCCAAACGGTTGGCAGCGTGGCAGCGTGTCGGTGCCCATGATCATCTCTTTTGGGTATCGGCCAGGACTTGACCCACCGTGAGGTCCGAGCCATCGCCTGTGGGCAGCATTACTGTGTGGAGCATGCCGTTGTTCACGCGTAAGAGAACCCACGAATCAGAGCTGGCAGCTCAGCAATTCGAGCCGCTGCCAGATCCACCCGAACCGGATCGTGGCCAACTGCGGTCAATGCAAGCTCACCGGCAATATTTGCTCAGTTGCGTGTCACCGCTTCGGGCCTTTCCGCAGCACATCCTCGACGCGGTTGGCCTCAATATCTGCGAAGACATCGTCGCCACGATCGACCTGCCGCGATTCGACAACTCCGCTATGGATGGTTATGCCGTACGCGCCGAGGACGTGGCGGATGCTGGCCAGGATGCGCCGCTCAGCTTGCCGGTGGTTGGCGAGATTGCGGCGGGCAAGGCAGCGGTGCATCGGCTGTCGCCCGGGACTGCAATGAAGATCATGACCGGTGCGCCCGTACCGCTCGACGCGGACGCGATAGTTCCGTATGAGAACAGTGATCGTGGCGATAACGATGTCAAGATCTTTGCGCCGAGTGCCGTTGGGCAGCACATACGTCGGATTGGTGAAGACATCGAAGCGGGTACCCGGCTGTACAAGGAGGGTGATCACCTCGGCCCGCGCGACATCGGGGTTTTGGCAGGAATCGGGCTGGACAAGGTGAAGGTCAGGCCGCGGCCGCGCGTGGTAGTGATCTCCACGGGATCCGAGCTCGTGGACCCTGGGCTAGAGCTCAGCAACGAGCAACAGATCTTCGACTCGAATTCGTATCTGCTGGCGGCCGCCACCAAGGCCGCGGGCGCCGACGTGTTCAGGGTCGGACAGGTCAGTGATGATCACGACGCCCTCAAGCAGTTGATTGGTGATCAGCTGTTGCGTGCCGACCTGATCTTGACAACTGGGGGAGTCAGTCAAGGCGACTTCGACATCGTCAAGGCGGTGATGCCCGAGATGGGCGCTTGCGACTTTGCACAGGTGGCCATGCAACCGGGTAAGCCGCAAGGTTTCGGATTGATCGGCCACGATCGAGTTCCGATGATCATGCTCCCCGGCAACCCGGTAAGTGCCTTCGTCTCCTTCGAGGCGTTCGTGCGTCCCGTCATCCGCAAGCTGATGGGCGCGCGGCCGTACGTACGGAGCGGGGTCAAATGTCAGGCGGGTCACGAGATGAACTCCATTCCAGGGCGCCTGCAACTAGCTCGCGGGATCATCAGCGCCGGGCGCTCGGGCGACTGGAAGGTTGACCTGGCCGGCGGACACGGATCACACCTGCTTGCCGATCTTGCCCGCTCAAACGCCTTGGTGATCTTGCCCGAAGACACCCAGTTCGTGGCTGCCGGGCAGGATGTCGATGTGTGGCTGCTCGACGAGTCTCCCTCATGACTGAGGGCCTGCAGTGAGTGAGTCTCCTTTTCCGCATCTCGGTGCGACCGGGAATGCGCGCATGGTAGATGTCTCGGACAAGGCCGCAACGGCACGTTCGGCAACGGCCGCCGGGCGGGTGCTGCTGAGTACTGATTGCGTTGCGGCGCTGCGCGACGGTGCAGTGCCGAAAGGGGATGCGCTTGCCGTGGCCCGAATCGCGGGTATCCAAGGCGCGAAGAAGACTCCCGATCTCATCCCGTTGTGCCATCCGCTGTTCATCAGTGGCGTCGATGTCACCACCGAGGTGTCGGACGAGGGCGTGGAGATCACGGCAACGGTCAAGACCACCGAGCGGACCGGCGTAGAAATGGAAGCGCTGACCGCCGTTGCCGTCGCGGGATTGGCAGTCATCGACATGATCAAGGCCATCGATCGCGCCGCGGTGATCAGCGACATACGCGTGCTGTCGAAGTCGGGCGGCCGACGAGGTGATTGGTCTCGCGAGGCGGAATAATGGTCGAGAGCGCGATGGTGATCACGATCTCGACGCGGGCGGCCGCCGGCGTCTATCAGGACAAGTCAGGTCCGATCATCGCCGCTGCTCTTGGTGATCTTGGGTTCACGGTGGTAGGTCCTGTCATCGTGCCGGATGGCGAAGCAGTCGGCGCGGCGCTACGAGACGCCGTGGCCACTGGCCACGCTGTCGTGATCACAACAGGTGGCACCGGGTTGAATCCCCGCGATCAGACACCTGAACAAACTCGCGAAGTCGTCGAGCGGGAAATTCCACAGCTTGCCGCGGCGATCGTCCGGTACGGCGCTGATCATGGTGTGCCCACCGCGGTGCTGAGTCGTGGTGTCGCCGGTGTGGTGGGTCGCACCTTGATCGTCAATTTGCCGGGATCCAGCGGCGGCGCCCGAGACGGAATGGTGGTGCTCGCACCCGTGCTGAGCCACGCGATCGATCAGCTACAAGGTGGCGATCACTGACATGGCGAGCCTGGGGCAGCAGCCGCACGGACTTACCGGGCTGGGCGGCTTCGGCCGCCACCGCTGGCCGGTCACGCTGCGACATGGCGCGGTCGTATTGTCGCCGCTGCGTCATCGCGACCGGGTCGCATGGGAGCGGGTGCGCCGGGAAAACATGAATTGGCTGCGGCCGTGGGAGGCAACCCTTCCGCCAGGCGCGCAGCTGGGGCCCGCCACGTATGCGGGTCTCGTACGTTCAGTGACGCGTCAGGCCCGAGAAGGACGGATGCTGCCGTGGCTGGTCTTTTACGACGAAGGGTCGGACGGCTCCAGGCCACAGCTTGTGGGCCAGCTGACCGTCAGCGGAATCGTGGGCGGTTCGGCGTCGTGGGGTCAGATCGGCTATTGGGTCGATCAGCGGCTCGCAGGCCGCGGCATCATCCCGACCGCCGTGGCGCTGGCCGTCGACTACTGCTTTCAGGTCATGTCCCTGCATCGGATCGAAATCGCCATTAGACCGGAGAACACTAAGAGCCTGCGGGTTGTGGCCAAGCTGGGGTTCCGGCCCGAAGGGCTGCGGCCCCGCTATCTGCACATCGATGGTGACTGGCGGGATCATCTGGTCTTCGCGTTGAACGCAGAAGAGGTCCCGGAAGGGCTATTGCGGCGGTGGGAGAACCTCCGCCAACGGTGATGGATTGACCCTGATCGGCCACTCGTTCGCGCGTTGCCTTCCGCATCCGCAACATCCGTCACATGCGTTTCTTGCGACACACCGGTCAAGATCACTTAGGGGACCCGGCTAGCACCGTACCGTCTGGGTGTGGGGACGACTGGTGTGATCTTTGCTGCCATCGCAGTTGCGTGGCTTGCTTACCTCGTCCCGCATTTCGTACGCCGCCCTGACGATGCTGCGGAGCTGGATGACTCCGATCCGGCGGATCGCTTCTCCGACTCGATGCGCATCGTCCGGCATGGTACGGCGCCACTACTTGATCATGATCTTGAAGAGATCGCGGCCTTTGAGGTGTCGACCCCGCAGACCAGGCGTGCCGCGATCAACGACCTGCGTCGGCTGGAGCAGCTCGCCACCTCAAGGCGACGCCGCGCTTTGCTCGGGCTGATGGCGCTGCTCAGCGCGATGATCGGGTTCTGCGCCGTGCAGCTCATTCCATGGTGGAGCACCGCCATCCCCAGCGGATTGTTGTTGATCTTCGTTCTGGTTGCCCGGATCAGCGTGCGGGCCATGCGTACCAAGCTTGCCGCCCGCTATCGCGACATTCGTCAGGGCAATAATGAGTCCACGATCTTTCTCAGCCGCAAGGACTTCGCCAAGGGCGTCACCGATTCACATGCGTCGAGCAGCAAGGCCGATATCTCCGCGAAGCCGGGTGCTCTGTGGGACCCCGTCCCGATCACCATGCCGACGTATGTTTCCAAGCCACTTGCCCCTCGAACTGTCCGCACCATTGACCTCTCCGGTCCTGGCATAGCGTCATCGACGAGCCACGAAGTGCCGGTGACAGCAGACGCGCCGGTGGCGTCCGCAGACACTTCAAGCGACGCCGGAGGCGACGAAACGTCCAAGTCTGCCTCGGCCTGACGGTGGTAAAGTCTCGGTGCTGATCGGCCCATCGATCCGCGGGGCTATGGCGCAGCTGGTAGCGCGTCTCGTTCGCAACGAGAAGGTCAGGGGTTCGAGTCCCCTTAGCTCCACCATTCAAAATAGGGTCCTGACAAGGTCCGACTCCGGCAACTGCCCGTGAATCTGCGCGATGTTATTCGGATTCCACCACTCCGCGTTTGCCCCCTGTGTGCCCCCGGCGGTTTAGACGGTCCAAACCGGCCCGATCGGCGGTGGTTCCCAGATGGTGCAGATAGAGGTTGGTAGTGGCAATCGATGCTTGTCCCATCCATGTCTGTATGGTCACCGGATCAACTCCGCGGGCCAACCAGAGGCAGGCCGCCGTGTGCCGCAGATCA
>DASVEX010000110.1:0-2889 GCA_036380335.1 Propionibacteriaceae bacterium
CGCCGCAACACAGTTCGCCGGGTCGAGGCAGATGCCGAGGTTAGGTGAGTCGACGGCGTCGACGATGCCGACCAAGTCACGTACCGGCACCTGCTCGTAGGTTTCCAAGGCGAGGGTGACCCCGGCCTGCTCGTACGCGGGTGTGCTCTGCCCAAGCATCCGCACCGCTTCCTCTGACGTGGGCCGGTGATCGGCGGTGTTGATCATGCTCCGCACCAGCCGGGCACCGAGCAACTTGGCGATGTGCAAGTAGTGAGACAGGTGGCTTGGGGTGATGCCTCGGGTGCCGAGCTCTAGGGTCACGGCGCACGAGTCGGCGTGACGCCGCAGCTTCGAGAGCGTGGCGTCGTCATAGCTGTCGATTGCGGGGTAGTCGCAGATCTGGAACAGCTTGACGTCCCACTCGGCTGTCTTCTCGATCATGTCGGCCAGCGACAGCGGGGCGGTGGCGGTGTCGTGCCACTGCCAGAAGAAGGCGTAGGTGCTTAGCCCGATCGTCATGCACACGCCAGCGTTCTGGGCTGGATGGCGATGGCCTCGTCGAGGACGGTGGACACAAACCCCTCCGCCGCCTCCTCGGCGAACCGGGCGGGATCGTTATAGAGGCGGGACATCGTTGATCTCCGATCAGCAGTAGCGTCTGGCAGCTGGCCCGGCGATGGCGTCATCAGGCGGAGGGACTCACACAAACAATTACAGCCTTTACCCTCGCCTCCGGCGGCGCCCAGACCCTCGCCGCCAATTACGCGCCGATGTGGGAGGAGATCGCCATCGACGTCACCGCAGACGTCGCGAAGGGCCGGTCATCGCGTGGGCAAGGCCGCAGCTCGCCTGCGATAGTCCCGCTGCCGCAGGAGCTCGGCGATGGTGACCTGGATGGCGCCCGCCACAGGCATGGCGAGCAGGGCGCCCAGGATGCCGGCGAGTTCGGTGCCGAGCAGGATGGCGATGATCACTACGAGCGGCGATAACTTGAGCGCCCGACCGTAGATCAGGGGACGCAGCGTGTGCCCTTCAAGGAGGTGGTACCCGACGAGCACCCCGAGGATCACCAGCCCCGGAACGATACCTTGCGTGAGCCCAATGAGCGTCAGAACGACAGTCACAACGGCGGGTCCCAGATAGGGCACGAGTGACAGGACGACCACGAAGACGCCCAGTGGCAGGGCGAACGGCACTCCGGTGGCCAGCAGCAGCACAGTTGCCACAAAACCAGCCAGAAGGCTGGCGAGTAGGTTGCCGGTAACGAACCCTCCGACTGCCGTGTAGATACCCGAGCCGATCCGCTCAATCGATCCACGGTTGCTGTCGGGAAGCAGCGCGGTCAATCGGCGGCGCCAGTCCGGCCCCTCCAGCAACATGAAGAGGGTCAAGAACGCGATGAGAATGACCCCGACAAGGCTGGTGGCAATCCGCTCGATGACAGCGAGCCCCGAGGCAGCCGCTCCGCTCCACTTGGTCAGGTCCAGGCCGTTTGTCGCAGCCTGGATTCGCTCGACAATTTGATACCTCCGTTCCAACACGCCGGCCGGACCGTTGCCCTGGCGCAGCTTGGCGAAGAAGTCAGGCGCTGCGTTGATCAGGGTGGTGAGTTGGGAGACTAGGGGTGGAATAAGTACCAACACGAGCACTGCCAGCACAACCAGGGCCGCGATGTA
Organism: Propionibacteriaceae bacterium; assembly: GCA_036380335.1. Classification (GTDB taxonomy): domain Bacteria; phylum Actinomycetota; class Actinomycetes; order Propionibacteriales; family Propionibacteriaceae; genus Microlunatus. The sequence goes on from DASVEX010000110.1 coordinate 1,659, forward strand.
GACGGCGAAGACTGCCCAGTGACGTTTGAGCCCTCGGCTTTGAAAGAACTCCACCGCTGGGTTCAGCGCGAGGGCCAAGAACAATGCAATGGCGATTACGGTCAGGCCGTAGGATGCGAAGAAGACGAAGCTGACAACCGCAGCAACGGCCACTAAGACGAGCAGGACCATCAGCACCGAGCGCGGGCGAATCACCACGACCCGCTGGGGAATCGGTCTGCGGGGCGCGGGCTCATCCTCCGGGACAGCGTTCTCCGATGCGGCCGGGTCGGCCTCCTTGTCGCCCTCGGCTTGAGGCCCTGGGAGGTGGCTCAAGCCGTCAGCTCGATTGACAGCCCAGGGACTGATGCGGCGGGCGATATTGGGAATGCGCATGACATCCCTCTCTTTCAGGGCCGCTGGAGGGTCACCTCTCCAAGAGCCTAGGCAGCTCTGCCGATATATCCTTTCCCCCGTTGCATCCCGGGAAACCGCTGGGTCGACGTACCCGGACCTGGTGGGAGCGCTGGTCATGAGCAGAAGATGTCTTCGCATGTCTGGAGGCGACATCGAGACGGCGCACCGGTCGCGACAGCCGTACAAGATCAACTTGCCCTAGCGCCCAGCCAGGCTGGACAGAGCTGGGACCACAATCCGCGCCCTCGCATCGCCGTGGTCTCACATAAGCATCGATCTTCGTCGAATTGCGGTCATCATGGCCATGATGACTCAAGACGCTGGCGCACTCCTGCAACACGGTCACTTGCAGCCCTCCGGCAAGGGACGTATTGGATCGATTGTCGCCGGATCGTTGGCCACTGGCCTCGTTGTTGCGTTGGTTCTCATCGCCGCTCCGTTCGTCGAGGCGAAAGAGAATGTCCTGACCGGCATGGTCTTGCTGGCCTTTGCTCTCGGTTGGGCGTTGTTGGCTGTGCTGTCGGTACGGTTCAGCGACCAGCCGCAGCGGTGGGCAGCTGCGCCGGCCGTGTTCTTCACGCTGGCTGGTCTGATTTCACTCCTCGGCTCGGACACCGTGAGCAATGTGTTCGGCTGGGTGTGGCCGCCGGTGCTGCTCGGGCTCGTCGTCTGGATGATCATCCGTGCCCGCCGACAGCTGCGTAGCCGAACCCGGCGGTGGCTGCTGTACCCGGTTTTCGCCGTGTTGACCCTCGCCTCGGTGGGCGGAGGCTATGAAACTGTGCGGGAGTCGATCGACGCGACCGCGTACCCCATGCCCGGCCAACTCATCGAT
>DASVEX010000111.1:0-5294 GCA_036380335.1 Propionibacteriaceae bacterium
GGCACGGACTTGCCGCCGATGGTGAGGTTCTGCTGCGCAGCGACGAGATCAACCCGAACATCGGCTTTACGGGTGGTCCCAACCGTGATGTCGGCGATCGATCGTGCGCCGGTCCCGTGACCATGGCCGCCTGCTGGGCCACCCCCGTAGTCGAGATAGCCCATCCCCATGACGGAGTAACTCTTTGCCACCAGGCTGGACTGCCATAGCCAGGCGAGCGGTGCGAGGATTACCACCGTCGCGATCAGACCAACAACGAGCCGTCCTCGCTTCGACAGGCGGGGGGCCATGATCTGGATCGCCGGTTACGCAACCTGTGCCGGGTTGGGCTCCTCAACGGCGGCCGGCTTGCGTACCCGCATGGCTGCAGTGACTGCGACTCCGAAGAGAACCAGCGCGACCGCGCCGTGCACCGCGCCGATCGGTGCCAGCATGCGCGACAACGCTCCCAAAGCGATCTGGACGAAGGCGCAGACCAGCACGATGACCGCCCATCTCACGCCGTGCGGAATCTTCGCGAAGAACGAGACGATCAACAGCGCGAGCGCGACGAGGAACACCGCGTAGCCCTCAAGGGCATGGAAAAACAAGGCACTGGTGCCAGGCGCGCTGGACTCGAGCGTTGCCTTGTCCAGTGTGCCGCCGGTTTCGATCCAGTTCAGCTGCGCAAAGACCGCGTAGCCGATAGCGGCTGCCTGGATGGCGACCACTGCGGCGATGACAAACGCGAGTACGCGATAGACCGTTCTCATGAGCTTCCCCTCTGGGTCAGTTCCGATTCGCCCCCCGAATCAGGACACAAAGGCAAGGATGCAGCAAAAAGCTATGAAAATTCCAGAAATTTGTACTGGACGCGGGCAATTACTATTCCTTCTGAGGTGAGCTGCTCACAAACTCGGTGAGCGCCGTCACCAATTCGCCAGGGCTATCCTCGGCGATCTGAGCGCCAGACTCGACGCAGGTGCCACGAAGGTCGTCGGTCCACGCTTTCCACAGCGCCAGCGGGTCGTCAAAGAGCACCTCAAGGTCGCCGCGGCTTGACCACAACACCAACGTCGGGCACCCGATGGTGCGTCCAGCGAGGCGGTCGGCACGGTCGGCCTCGCGGTCCACGCTCAGACCGGCTCGATAGTCCTCCAGCATGGCGCGTACGGTGTCCGGATCGTTGATCGCCTCGATCAGTTCGGCGTAGTTCTCCTCACCCATCAGGTGAGCCTCTGGCCGGTACCAGGCGACCGGGTCAGCGGTGATCACCCGCTCTGCTAGCTCAGGGTGGGCGTAGAAGAACCAGTCAAACCAGAGCTCGGCGACGCGTGCATCACACCGTTCCAGCGCCTCGATGATCGGAACGGCATTGATGATCACGAGCCGAGTGACCCGGCTTGGATGATCCATGGCCAGCCGAAAACCGACCTGGCCGCCTCGATCATGTCCAATGACCGCGAACTGAGCATGGTCCAGCTCGGTCATCAGCCGAGCAAGATCATCGGCAACCACCCGCTTCGCCTGCTGGCGATGATCATCCTGGATGGTCGGCTTGCTCGACCGGCCGTAACCACGCATGTCCGGACAGACAACGGTGAAACCGGCGCTTGCCAGCCGCGGAGCAACCCGATGCCAGGTCGCCGAGGTCCTGGGATGACCATGGATGAGAAGTAACGGCGGACCGTCGCCACCGAACCGTACGCGGAGCTGCACCTCTCCGAGATTGACCATCTCGTCGGCAAATCCTTCGAACATGGTCACCTCCAGCCGGCGCAGCCCACGTCACTTGGTTCTCGAACGTGCATTCGATTGTATGGAATCACTGCCAGGTTGGGAATACCTCGAGACTGACAACAGTTTGCCGCGCAGTAGGATCGTATACCCCCTAAGGGTATTGAGGGAGATGTGATGACATCCGCACGTATGGCTGGCCATGACGCAGCCCAGCAGATGGATCATGGAACCGCCGGCCACGAGCATCATGGCGGAGGGCTAGGCGATCACGCCGCGCAGTTCCGCCGCCGATTCCTGGTGAGCACGCTGTTGGCGGTGCCGGTAATCGGCTTTAGCGGAATGTTCTCCGATCTGCTGGGCTACCCACTGCCAGCTGGGGCTTGGGTGCCGTGGATATCGCCGTTGCTCGGCACGGTGATCTTCATCTACGGTGGTGCCCCCTTCCTGACCGGGGCGTGGCAGGAGATCAAGCAGAGGCAGCCAGGAATGATGCTGCTGATCTCGCTAGCGATCACGGTGGCCTTTGTCGCGTCCTGGGCGACGACCCTGCACCTGGGCGGCTTCGACCTGGATTTCTGGTGGGAGCTCGCGCTGCTCATCGTGATCATGCTCTTGGGGCACTGGTTGGAGATGCGCGCGCTCGGCGCCGCCTCCAGTGCTCTTGATGCTCTTGCCGCGCTGCTGCCCGACTCCGCCGAGCGAGTGCGAGGCAGTGACACCGAGGTGGTCAGCCTTGCCGAGCTCGCGGTCGGTGATGTCGTATTGGTGCGTTCCGGAGGCAGAGTTCCTGCCGATGGAACGATCCTGTCAGGCAGTGCTGCCGTGGACGAGTCCATGATCACCGGTGAGTCCCGCGCCGTACGCCGCTCAGCAGGCGACCGAGTGGTCGCTGGAACGGTTGCCACCGACAACGCGATCCGGGTTGAGATCACTGCGGTCGGTGAGGAGACTGCCCTTGCCGGTATCCAGCGACTAGTGGCAGATGCTCAGGCATCGTCGTCTCGCGCTCAGGCGCTGGCCGATCGGGCAGCGGCGTTCCTCTTCTATTTCGCCGCAGGTGCCGGACTGATCACCTTCGTGGTCTGGGCACTGCTCGGGCGCCTCGACCAAGCGGTCACCCGTACGGTGACTGTGCTAGTGATTGCCTGTCCGCACGCTCTCGGGCTGGCCATTCCTCTGGTGATCGCGATTTCCACCGAGCGCGCCGCTCGAGCCGGCATCTTGATCAAGAACCGCCTGGCGCTGGAACGGATGCGGACCGTCGATGTCGTGTTGTTCGACAAGACGGGCACCTTGACGAAAGGTGCGCCGGCCGTTGTCGAGGTCACCCCTGGCGATGGCGTTGATCGTGACGAGCTGTTGGCTCTCGCGGCAGCCGTCGAGTCCGAGAGTGAACATCCGATCGCCCGCGCGATCGTGCAAGCCGCAGCGAGACTTGATGATCATCCGCACGCTCGTGACGTCGAGTCGCTCACCGGCCGCGGGGTGCGAGGCATGGTTGACGGTCGCACCATTTCCGTAGGTAGTCCTGGGTTAGTGGCCGACCGGGGTCTGGAGATCCCCATAGATCTCGACGGGCAGCTGGCGGCCTGGCGGGAGGCCGGTTCAACGGTGCTCTACGTGACTGATGATCATCACGTGCTGGGCGCCATTGTTGTCGAGGACGAGATCCGGCCTGAATCGCGCGGCGCAGTGGATGGCTTGCACCGGCGCGGCATCCGGGTCGCCATGATCACCGGGGATGCCAGACCGGTGGCAGATGCAGTGGCCCAGAACCTAGGCATCGACGAGGTCTTTGCCGAAGTGCTGCCCTCGGACAAGGATGCGAAGGTCCGAGAGCTACAAAATCCCGCGCGCTATGACGAGCGGTCTGCTTCGCCGACTGCAGGAGCTCGCGCCACGGCTGTGTTGAAGTCTGACGCAAGTTCGAGAGCGACGAAGGTGGCGAATCTGGCGGTCCGCCGGTCAGAGCGCAATCAACACGGTCATCGCGTGGCCATGGTGGGTGACGGGGTCAACGATGCCCCGGCACTGGCTCGCGCGGATGTCGGTATTGCCATTGGTGCTGGCACCGACGTCGCTGTCGAGTCCGCGGGAGTCGTGCTGGCAGGTGATGATCCGCGTGCCGTTGGTTCGGTCATCGAGTTGTCGCGCGCCTCGTACCGCAAGATGTGGCAAAACCTCGGCTGGGCGACCGGCTACAACATTGTGGCCATACCACTGGCGGCCGGGGTGCTGGCGCCGGTCGGTTTCGTACTCTCCCCAGCCGTGGGCGCGATCTTGATGTCTGTCTCGACGATTGTGGTGGCCTTGAATGCCCAACTATTAAGGCGATTGGATCTCAACCCAGCCCGATTTGACTAGGAGCTGCTCGCGTAATCGCGCGGAGCACCTGCGCGATTTCCCGACGCTCGCAGCAATGGTAGGAAGGCCATATGGACTATCGCACTCTCGGGCGCAGCGGTTGCGCCGTATCGTCGCTCTGCTTGGGAACCATGACTTTCGGCGTCGAAACCGACGAAGCCGGCTCACATGAACAGCTTGATCGCTTCATCGAGGCGGGCGGCACGCTGGTCGATACGGCCGACGTGTACGGCGGCGGTCAGTCCGAGGAGATCATCGGCCGGTGGTTCGCGAACCGGCCGGCCGATGTCACCGAGCGCGTGGTCCTCGCGACCAAGGGTCGGTTTCCGATGGGCGACGAGCCCAACTCGCTTGGGCTCTCAACTCGGCACTTGACCCGAGCGCTGGATGCATCGTTGACCAGACTCGGGCTGGATCGTGTCGATCTTTACCAGGTACACGCCTTCGATCCAGTGACACCGCTCGAAGAAACCCTGCGTACCCTCGATGGCTTCATTCGGGCGGGCAAGATCAACTACTACGGCCTGTCCAACTTCACCGGCTGGCAGCTCACCAAGACTGTCCACGTTGCCAACGCTTTGGGCGTTGCGGCGCCCGTCACGCTGCAGCCGCAATACAGCTTGATCGTCCGCGAGATCGAGTGGGAAGTCGTGCCTGCCGTGCAGGACGCCGGTATGGGGATGCTGCCGTGGAGTCCGCTTGGCGGCGGCTGGCTGTCCGGCAAGTACCGGCGTGATGAGCGTCCAACCGGCGACACTCGGCTCGGAGACGATCCCGGTCGCGGCATGGAGGCGTACGAGCGGCGAGGCACCGACCGCACCTGGAACATCATCGATGCCGTTCAGAAGTTGGCAGAGGACCGCGGCGTCTCCATGGCCCAGGTCGCCCTGGCGTGGGTCACCGACCGGCCAGCGGTCACCTCGACCATCTTGGGCGCACGAACCACCGAGCATCTCGCCACCAACCTGAAGGCGGCAGACCTACACCTGACCGCCGAGGAGAACGCGGCCTTGGACCAGGCAAGCGATCTGCACGCGTCCGACTACCCGTACGGTGAGATGGGAGTCGATCAGCGCAGCCGCAACATCGCAGGCGACTGATGCTCGTTCGACCCGTAAGTAGGTATCTATTCAAAAGGCGCCTATGCAAGACTGCTGCCCGCATATTACCGTCGGTTTGAGCCCACGGCGCAATTGGGGAGAAGAGGCCTT
>DASVEX010000112.1:0-14120 GCA_036380335.1 Propionibacteriaceae bacterium
ACAGCAGCTTTCCGCGCACGGTCGGGCGCGAGCGGACACGAATGGTCCGCGAGCGTCGGGTAGAGCGGGCGCGCTGGTGCTGTCTGGACGATGGAGCAGGCACGGCGGTCAAGAGGCCGGGACTTAGATCACCCATGAGGCCACCGCGACTGCGAGGGAGGAAGACAGCAGCTTTCAGCGCACGCTCGGGCGCGAGTGGACAATAATGGCCGGATTCTGTGAAGTCTGAGTGGGTAGTAACGAAGTATGAGAGCGATCTGGAAAGGCGCTATCACCTTTGGCCTGGTGAATGTGCCCGTCAAGCTCTATACCGCAACCGAGGACCACGACGTCAGCCTGCATCAGGTGCACGACGCCGACGGCGGACGGATACGTTACGAGCGACGGTGCGAGGTCTGCGGCAAGGTCGTCGAGTACGCCCATATCGACAAGGCGTATGCAGAGGGCAAGACAACCGTTGTGCTCACCGAGGAGGACCTCAAATCACTCCCCGAGGAGCGCAGTCACGAGATCGAGGTTGTCGAGTTCGTACCCTCAGAACAGATCGACGAGATCATGTTTGATCGGAGCTACTTCCTGGAACCCGACACGGCCGCGGCCAAGCCGTATGCGCTCCTGCGGCGGGCTCTGGAGGAAACCGATCGAACTGCTATCGTGCAGTTCTCGTTGCGCCAGAAGACCCGACTCGGGGCCTTGCGATCTCGCGACAAAGTCTTGATGCTGCAGTCGCTGCTTTGGGACGACGAAGTGCGGGAGGCCGATTTTCCAAGCCTGAAGGAGGATGTCCGGGTCTCGGCTCAGGAGCTGAAGATGGCATCCTCGCTAGTCGACAACATGTCTACCGATTTCAGCCCCGACAAGTTCAGCGATGAGTACCAAGATCAACTACGTCAACTGATCGCCGCGAAGCTGGAGCAGGGCGAAGCGCTGGACACTGCGGCGACATTCGGTGAGCAGGAGGAAGACCAGGCTGATCGCCGCGACGTCGTGGACCTGATGGAGGCGCTGCGACGCAGCGTCGAGCAGAACCGCGCTACCACGAAAGCCAAGGAGACTAAGCCGACAGCCAAGAAGGCTGCGGCGAGGAAAGCCCCGGCTAAGAAGGAGCCGGCTAAGAAGGCATCGTCCAAGAAGGCCCCGGCTAAGAAGGCAGCGACAACGAAGTCAGCGAAGAAAGCCAGTTGACCTCCTGACTCGGGGGGTGAACACATAGGAGGAACACATGGGTATCGGAGTCGGCATCGTCTTGATCGTGATTGGTGCGATCTTGCTCTTTGCGCTCAACATCAATCTGCCGTTCGTGTCCGATGACACGCTCGGCATCATTCTCATCGTGGCGGGGGCCTTGGCGCTGATCCTGTCGCTGGTGATGCAAGCACAGCGCGGCCGGACGCGGCATGTCCAGGAGAATCGCTACGACGGTCCTCCGCCGACAGTCTGACCGCGGGACGGAAACTAGCCGGGGACGTGGACTGTCAGCGCCCCCGGCTGGACCTCCGCGCTCAGGCTCTGGCAGTCGCCTACGACATCACCATCAAGTTGATAGGGATCGCGGCCCTTGAGACGTACTTCGACTCGACGTCCTTGCCACACGTCGACATGATCATCGCCCCGCGGCCGCCGGGTGATCAGTCGAAGAAAGACCCGTATCCAGTGCGTGAGGCGATGCGGTGACGCGACATACACATCGAGCCGGCCGTCGTCAGGACGGGCATCCGGGAGCAGGGTCAAATTGCCGGCAAGAGTGCCGACGTTGCCAATCGCACAGATCATGGCGCGGCGACGATGGGTACGGTGATCATCAACAGCAATGCGCATCTCGATCGGGGTACGCCCCAGTGCCTTCGCGGCGGCGACGAAGTACGCCCCGGCGCCGATCACATCTTTGAGTTGTGAATTGGTCTCCTCCATGATCATCGCATCGACCCCCAGCCCGCCGATCACCGCGAAATGCTCGCTCGGCGCCCCATCGACCGTGACCTTGATCAAATCGATGTCCCGGGTTTGGTCACCGAATGCGGTCTTGAGCGACTCTTCTTCAGACAGCGGGATGTCGAGGTTCCTCGCCAGCAAGTTCCCAGTACCCATCGGCACTATGGCCATCGGTATCCCGGATCCCGCCAGTCGATCGGCCACCAGGCGAATCGTTCCGTCGCCGCCAGCGGCGATCACTCGATCAACGTGCGCCGAAACCAGCTCGTCCGTCGTGGGTCGGCGGGGTTCATCCGCGCTGGTTTCTAGCCAGATGGGCTCAGTCCACCCCGTCGTTGCGGCCTGCCGACTGATCGCGTCGCGGAGCTCATCAGAAACCTTGATCGGGTTGTAGACAACCGCGCAACGCTGCTCTGGGCGCCCGTTCACTGTCCCGCATCCTCCGGTTCCACCGCCGGTCCTTTCATCATGATTGCAGTCGAGATATCCCACTACCTTGGTGAAGCCCCGCAATCAGCTTCTCAGCCTGCCGTTCGACAACACCGAGGAAAGCGGCCGACACGCGGCTGTGTGTCGCACGAATGCGATGAAGGTGCCATCTACGATGGTGCCGGTCGTGCCGCGGTGGCGTCGAGCGCGGGTCCTTTCGCCTTATCCGTTAAGCTTTTGCGCCTAACGGAGAAATCTCAGTTCTTGGGGGAGCATCTCATGTCGGTAGAGGATGCGGCGCCGACCGCGTTCTCTGCCGAGCACAAGACGGCCGTGTCCCTGCTCCACATGCGAACACACGGTGTCAGCCTCTTGATGCACCTCCAGTCCAGCGGTCTGCCCGTGATCTTACACTGGGGTGCTGATCTTGGTGATCTTGATGGTTTGTCTGCGGAAGCGCTCGTGGCTGCTTTCGGCCCAACTGGTCTCGATCGTTTTCCATCGATGATGTCCTCGCTCTTGCCGGAGTTCTCCGCCGGCTGGAATTCTCGAGCTGCCTTGGCGGGATCCCATGACGGCCATACGTCCGCAGCGTCGTTCACTCACAGCCATTCTCGACTGGTCAGCAACGGACCCGTCATGCCGGGGCTGATCGAAGTCGGCCCCGATACCGTGATCATCGAAGCGAAGGATCCGGTCAATGAGCTAAGCCTTGATCTTGCCGTCCAGCTCAGCGACAACGGACTCGTCCGATGTCGCGCTGGGGTCACCAACAACAACGCCGCCGACTACCGTCTTGAAGGTCTTGAACTCTTCCTGCCGGTCAGTGATCTAGCCACTCATCGGGTCGAATTCGATGGATCTGCGCTCTCCACAGTCGCCCTGCGGTTGGGTTCCTGGTCGGTTGATCATGGCGTCTTCGACGACCGACCAGCACATCTTGCTCTGGCTGAGGCCAGTACGGGCTTTCGTCGCGGCCAGGTATGGCAGGTACATGTTGCGTTCAGTGGCGCCATTCAGCATCGGGTGGAACGCACGGTGTACGGCCGGACCTACCTTGGCGGTGGAGAGCTCTTGCAGGCCGGAGAGGTCGTGCTCGGCCCTGGCGAGGCCTATCACTCGCCGTGGGTGGTGTGGGCCTGGGGCGATGGGCTCGATGCCGCAGCCGCGCGGCTCCATCGCCATCTTGAGCCAGAAGCGCCGCGCGACAATCACATCATCTTCGATGCTGGCGCTGCGGCGTTTGCTGACCATGATCGAGAGGCGATGTTGACTCTCGCCGAGTATGCGGCAGCTGTCGGTGCCGAGACCTTCCTGCTCGATGTCGGTTGGTGCTCACGCGTGGGTCTGGATCCGTATGCCGACAGTGCTGGCGGCGCGGCAGGCGGATCGCCTGGTGATCTTGATGGACTGCTAGCCCGGATCAGCGATTTTGATCTTGAGATCGGGTTTGCCGCCGAGCTCGAGTCGATCGAGGCTGACTCAGCCATCGCTCGCGACCATCCCGACTGGTTGCTCACAGTCGAACGAGATGGGATCACGCGGCAAGTGCTGGACCTGTCGGTACGGCCCGCCACGGCGTACGTGTGGGAAAGACTGACCAAGCTACTCGATCGCCACCACGTGTCACTGCTGAGTTGGTCGATCACTCATGGGGCGCACCGGCCGGGGGCTACCGCGACGCAACACACCAGCACCTTGGCGGCGTACCGGCTGCTTGATGCCCTGCACGAACGCTATTCAGAGCTCACCATCCAGACCACAAGCCTCGACCTGGCGATGGCAATCCGCGCAGTAGGTGCTGACAAGTCCAGCGACTCGACCGCGCGGCACGCCGACTTCGCCGCCATGGTGCAGTTGCTTCCGCCTGGGCTCGTGTGGCAGCCGGCGCTCGATGAACCTGACGACCCAAACTCAATGGAGTACCGTGCGATTTCAGCCTTCTTCGGCAGGATGGGTCTCGGTATTGATCTTCGTAAGCAAACCCCCGCCAGCCTGCGCGCTATTCATCGCTGGCTAGCGCTCCACAAGAAGTTCCGGCCGCTGCTGCACTCTGGTAGCACAATCCGCTCCGACGAAAGTGATCGAGGTTTCGTCGCACACGGAATTGTGGCTGATGATCGCGGCGAGGCGCTGTTCGCCCTGGTGTGGTTGGAGCGGGCGGTGGCCAGTCGGCGTGTCCGCATCGATGGGCTCGACCCGGCCACCTCGTACCGCATCGAAATCGTCGGTGCCCGTCCTGGAGAGGCTCAGGCCGTGACGCCGTCCTGGGCCTCGGCAGCTCCGGTGCTGACCGGCCGGGCGTTGGGCGCCGCTGGCATTCCGCTGCCACCTGCCCGTCGTGGTTCTGCCTTGTTGCTCCACCTGGAATCCGTCGACTAAGGCTCCGACTACTCGCCGAGAGCCTGGTCCGCAGCCGTTGCCGCCTGCTCGGCGGACATCGCGGCCTGCCGTAGCTCTTGATACTGCTTTCGTGCGGCTCGCGCCGCCTCGCGTGCCTCCCGCTCGCCGGCTTCGGCCTGACGCAGCTGGCCGCGTAATGACTCGACCTGATCAGCAAGATCATCAGCGCGTTGCGTGGCGGCCTCGGCTTCCTCCTCCGCCGACTCGGCGGCTTGCTGTGCATGGCTCGCCAGCTCCCGAGCCTCGGCAGCCGCCTGCTCAGCCCGTCGACGTTGTTTCGCATCCGGCTTGGGCGGCGACCCCTTAGTCGGCTCCTGCTCGGGCCTGGCTGGCTTGGCTGGGATGGATGCGCCGAGAGCCGAGGCAAGATCGGTCGGCCCAAAGCCGCCGTATGTCACCGCCTGCGTCAGTCGTCCCGCGCGTACCAGCTCACCGATCTCGGGATCGCCGAGCGCGGTCTGCAGCGTCTGCCCAACCTCTTGCACCGCTCCATCCGGAGCGGTGTACCCGTGCTCGGCGCCGAGTTCGACCGCTCGGCGGGCCAGTGCGTCCACCGCCTTGCGCCGTTGCAGCGAAAGCTGACGCAGTTCATCGCCGGCCATCCGCTGCTGTGCGTCCTGAAGAGCCGTACCGAGCTCGAGAAGTGCGCTGAGGTCGTCAGCCGCCTGCCGCGCGAGGACGTTGATCAGCCAGGCGCTCCTGGTAGGTCGTCGGAGCTTGCCTACTTGGGTGGCGAGCTCGCGGTCCCCCTGCTGCTTTGCCGCGGCGACCAGCTGCTGCCGTCGTTCGATGAAATCATCGGGCGAGAGCGCGTACAGCTCATCGGCGGCAGTATCGATGTCCACGAGATAGCGCTTCGTCGGTCAGGACCACGGCGGTGGCGCGAAATTGATGATCGTGTTGTCGATCAGCCGGGTGTTGCCTACCCGGGCTGCCACCACAAAGATGGCAGGCCCTACATGATCATCTGGCACGTCGGTAAAGGTTGTGGGGTTGACGATGCTCGCGTAGTCGAGTTCGAAGCATGGTTCGGCTTCGGCCCGATCCAGCACCTCGTGCGCCGCTGAGCGAGCGGCTGGCACTGAGCTCTGAGTTGCGGCCTTCTCGAGTGCCGCGGAGATGCTGCGGGCGACTGGTCGCTCAGTCGCGGTGAGGTAGACGTTGCGGCTCGAGATCGCGAGTCCATCGGGTTCGCGGATAATCGGTCCGCCGACGACCTCGATTCCGATGTTCAGGTCGGTCACCATGCGTTGGATACACGCCAGCTGCTGGGCATCCTTTTGACCCAAGATCGCTATCTGCGGCCTGATGATGTTGAACAACTTGAGGACAACGGTGAGCACTCCATTGAAGTGGCCCGGCCGGGAGCGCCCTTCCAGCACCGACCCTAGGGCGCCTGCGTCGACTGTCACCTGCCGCCCAGGCGGATAGAGATCGCTGACGCTCGGCACGAAGACGGCATCGACGCCTTCCGCCTCACACACTTCAAGATCATCATCGAGGGGTCGCGGATAACGCGCATAGTCCTCGCTAGGCCCGAACTGGAGCGGATTGACGAAGATGCTGACGGCAACCACATCGCCCAAAGATCGTGCCAACGTCATCAGCGAGCGGTGACCCTCGTGCAAGGCCCCCATCGTTGGCACGAAGGCAAGCCGGGGGCCTGCAGGCCCATCGAGAGTGCTGCGGAATCTGCTGTATTCGGCGACGCTCCGGGTGATCTTCATGACCTAGCCTCTGGAATAGGAAGATTGGTCGCGAACGTGTGCTGCTCGCTGGGGAAGGTGCCATTCCTGACTTCGTCAACGTAAGCGTTCGCCGCGTCGCCGATGATCTTGGCCAGGTTGGCGTACTGCTTGACAAAACGCTGCATCTTGCCGCGTCTCAGACCGAGCATGTCTTGCCAAACCAGGACTTGCGCATCGCAGTCCGGTCCGGCGCCAATGCCGACGGTCGGGATCTCGAGTTCACCGGTCACCTTGCGCGCCAGATCACCCGGGACCATCTCCAGCACCACGCCGAAGGCTCCGGCGTCTTCTACGGCGTGCGCATCGTCCAACAGCCGCTGCGCATCATCGCCACGACCTTGCACTCGATAGCCGCCGAGCTGGTGCTCGCTTTGTGGGGTGAACCCGATGTGGCCCATAACGGGGACACCGGCGTCGGTAACCTTGCGGATCTGGGCTGCGACGCGTACCCCACCCTCGAACTTCACCGCGTGGCAGCCACCTTCCTTCATGAAGCGGATCGAGGTCTCGAGGGCTTGGGACGGACCATCCTCGTAGGAGCCGAAGGGAAGATCGCCGATCACGAAGGCTCGTTTGGTGGATTTCACTACGGCGCGGACCAGCGGCAACAGCTCGTCAACCGTGACCGGCAGGGTGGTGTCGTAGCCGTAGACATTGTTTGCAGCGGAGTCGCCGACGAGCAGCGCCCAGACCCCGGCCTCATCGAAGAGCGTGGCGGTGTACTGGTCGTAGCTGGTCAACATGGCCCAGCGCTCGTGCTGACGCTTGGCCGTGTGGAAGTCGGTGACACGAATCCTGCGCAGCGGCGCTGCCTTCGAGCCCGACTCAACCGCTGCCGCTTGCCCGCCTGACTCAAGCGGAGGACTGGTCTCGGTCATCGCGGCAGCCTCACTCTGAAGAAACTAACGCATGCCCCCACACGGCGGGCCCCTATCGGACACGCAAAGATCGGGGCGGATTGTGCTGCGAGTACCCGGCATGGTCCGCCCCGATATGTGGGGATCGTCATCAGGCGAGGAGCAGCTCCAGTTCCGAAGCGGCGCGGCAGCGCCGACAACGGAGGAATGCCTCCAGATAGCCGCGCTCCGCCAATGCGCAATAGACCTGGAAGGCGACGCCGCACGGTCGAGAAGCGAGGTCATATGACCCGTACCGAAGCGTAAGAGCGTGGACCAGAGCGTGTCGATTGTCTCGATCCATGTCGCGGAACCGACCAAAACCCTCATGATCGACACGCCCATCGAGCTCAACGATGAGTCCGAACTCCTTGTAGTCGACATCGGTTTGATACCGAAGACCTGACCTCGACTGCTGGCGGTCGCCGTTGGGCAAACCGTGTGCACGTTCCACGTCGCGCAGATACCGCAGCTCGATCGGTGACTCAGCTCCTTCGTCGACGTCTGCAAGCAGATCGCGCAGCAGCTTTCGATGTCGGTGTCGGGCTCGCTGGTCCAGGTCTTTACGAATTCGCTTTACTGTCGTTAGGCGGCGCTGCACCGCAGTGGTGATCAGCGCCACCACCTCACCGGCGTTCCGAGCCTCAGCTAGGTCCAGGACGGTGCTTTCCACCGTGAGTCGTGGTGGTTCTCCAACCGATCGTGCGGGTCGGGCTCCTGGCCGCTCACGGATAAAGCGCCACGGACCGGCCACCTCAATACGGCGCGTCCGAGGTACCAACACATCAACGGGGTTCGATACCTCAGGCAGCAGGTGGTGCAAGAAGCCTGAAGACTCCGGCCCGAGCCTTGCAGATTCACCGCCCAGGAGGACGCCGGCCCATGCCAGTGAATTCCACGACGGCTCCAGCGGCAGCGTCAAGAAAATTCCGCTGGCGAGCCGCCGCCAAGCCCCCGACACCACGAGGCGGTCGACGCTGTGACGGCTCAAGCCGTGCGCGAGCGCTTGCTCGCGCGTGATCACGTGGTCCTGCAACGTAGCGATGTGAAGCAGCCGGCTAGAGATTTCATGACGCTGGCGCACGTTGGAAGGATGTTGAGCCGGTGCCCCGATCGTTCGGTAGCAGGAAAATCTGTGGAAGATCAGACTTGGCGCCGAACAAGTGTGGACAGCGACGAAGGAATAGTGGGGCGGGTTTTGCCGCATACTCGCGGTAAAACCAGCCCCGCTGTGATCAGAGTCGGGAGAGGACGATTGCGGAACGGGTGCGTGATACGCCGGGATGGTTGCGGATGATGCCAAGGACCTTCTCGAAATGGGAGGTATCGGCGGCCCGGACCCGGAGGATGCCGTCGGCATCGCCGGTCACCGTGTACGCCTCCGCAACCTCGGGAATGGTGCTCACCATTTCACGCATTCGGTCTGGCGGCACCCTTCCCTCGCAGTAGACCTCGACAAACGCCTCGATCGTCCAACCCAGTGCAGCGGGCTCGATCTCGGCAGTGAAGCGCCTGATGACACCGCTGAGCCGGAGGCGATCGACCCGTCTTTTGGTGGCCGCGGTGGACAGTCCGACGTGGTGCCCGAGCATGGCGAAGCTCTCTCGGCCATGGTCGGTAAGGCGCGCAAGGATCTTGTGATCAATTTCATCAAGACGCAACAGACTCTCCTCGCTTTCGTCGATCACACTATCGGACTTGCGCCCTTCCGGACCCTACGCTTCAAGGGTGACAACGACTGTGCTGAACCAGATTGGGCACCCCATGCGGCGTGCAAGGCTTCGGCACTATCTGATGTGTCCGCCGACCTACTTCGACGTGGTCTATTCGATCAATCCATGGATGGATCCGAGCGTTCGGGTGGACCGTCCATTGGCCATCCGCCAATGGACGGGGCTGGTGGAGGCCTACCGCTCGACAGGCCACCGAGTCGACCTGCTGGACCCGCTGCCCAGCATGCCGGACATGGTCTTTGCCGCAAATGGCGCCACCGTGGTAAGCGGCCACACTCTGCTCGCCAAGTTCGCCAATCAGCAACGCGAGGCTGAGGTTGCGTCACACGCAGAGTGGCATCGTCGCAACGGCATCTTGTACGGAGCCGGGAATATGCCGCAACCCAGCGCCGTCAACGAAGCGGAGGGCGATTTCGCGATTCTGTCGCGCAGAATCCTTGCCGGCTACGGCTTTCGCACGTCTCGGCAGGCTCATGACGAGCTCGCCGCGCTGACGGGCCGCCAGGTGATCAGTCTCGAGCTGGTCGATCCTTGTCTGTTCCATCTGGATCTCGCACTGGCTGTTCTCGACGACGAGCGTGATCACATCGCCTACTATCCTCAGGCGTTCAGCCAGCAAAGCCGAGAGCTGCTAGCCGCGTTGTTCCCCGATGCCTTGATTGCGAACCAGCATGATGCGTACGCCTTCGGGCTCAACGCGGTCAGCGATGGGCTGCACGTCTTCATTCCGACTGGTGCTCGCCAGCTGCGTGAGGACTTGGCGTCCGCTGGCTACTGGCCGGTCTCGGTAGATCTCAGCGAGTTGATCAAGGGTGGCGGCAGCGTGAAGTGCTGCACTCAGGAGATCAGGCCGGCGCTGATCGCTCCGTCGAGGATTAGTGCGCTGCACGACGAGGACTCCACTCTCATCCCCACCATCCCGTCCCAACCCTCGGCAGGAGCATCATCATGATCACCATGGACCACACCTTGTCGAGTGCCAGCCAGTTGTTGCAGCTCGAGGACGAGCACGTCGCTCACAACTATCACCCGCTCGATGTCGTGGTGTCAGGCGGATGGGGCGCAGTACTCACCGATACCGAGGGCACGCAATACCTGGATTTTCTGGCGGCGTACTCGGCCAACAACTTCGGGCACCGCAATCCGACGCTGGTCGCCACGGCGAAGGAACAACTCGACCGTCTTACGCTGACCTCACGGGCGTTCCACCATGATCAGTTGGCGCCGTTTGCCGACGGGCTGGCTACCTTGATCGGCAAAGACATGATGCTGCCCATGAACACTGGCGCGGAGGCGGTCGAGTCGGCGATCAAGGTCGCTCGCAAGTGGGGGTACGAGGTGAAAGGCGTGCCGGATGGTCGGGCCGAGATCATCGTTGCCGGCGGCAATTTTCACGGCCGTACGACGACGATCATCAGCTTCTCCGACGATCCGCTGGCGCATGATCATTTCGGACCGTACACTCCGGGCTTTGTTTTGGTCCCGTACGGCGATCTTGAAGCCATTCGCGAGGCAATGACTGACGAGGTTGTCGCGGTGCTCCTTGAGCCGATTCAGGGTGAGTCGGGCGTACGGATCCCGCCGCCGGGGTATCTGACCGGGGTGCGTGAACTCACTCGCAAGCGTGGGGTGTTGTTCATCGCCGATGAGATCCAGTCAGGGTTAGGTCGCACGGGCCGTACCCTCGCCTGCGAGCACGAGGGCGTCATTCCCGATGTTTACCTGTTGGGTAAGGCGCTTGGTGGCGGCATCGTTCCGGTGTCCGCAGTCGTTGCTGATCATGATGTGCTGGGCGTGCTTCAGCCCGGCGAGCACGGCAGCACGTTCGGAGGCAACCCGCTCGCCTGCGCCCTCGGGCTGGCGGTTGTGCGGTTGCTCGTGACCGGGGAATACCAGGAGCGAGCCACCCGGCTCGGCTTGCGGATGCGGGAGCGGTTGGATTCCATGATCGGTCGCGGGGTGATCTCCGTACGATCCAGGGGACTGTGGGCGGGCGTTGACATTGACCCCCGGCTGGGAACGGGCCGGGACGTCTGTGAGGCGCTGGCGCGGCGGCATGTGCTCGCCAAGGACACGCACGGCTCGACCATTCGTCTGGCGCCACCCCTAGTGATCACCGAAGACCAGCTTCAGCGCGGCTTGGACCAGCTCGAGCTGGCATTGAGTGACCTGAGCTGACCCCAGCTCCGTTGTCTGTTCGCTCGCGCAATCGCGCGGCGAATCCGCCGCCGTCGTCGTCGCTCGCAGAGGAAGACGCCTCCGCTCACTCCTCGTCCGTGCGGCGGCGCGCGATTTCCGACGCTCGCGAAACCCATGGTCCGTCAGGATGGAGCCATGGTGGCACACGATCCGGACGAGGACGCGCGGCGACTGTCCGGAGAGGCCCTTCGTCGGGGCGACGCAACCGGCTGGTTCGAGCGCCTGTATGCCGAGGCGGCGGACGGGCAGGCGATCGTGCCCTGGGATCGCGGCGCGCCGCACCCGCTGCTGGTCGAGTGGATCGACCAGGTGCCCATGCTCGCGGGACGCCGGACGCTGGTGGTGGGTTCAGGGCTCGGCGAGGACGCGGCGTACCTGGCGGCCCACGGATATCGAGTGATCGCTTTTGACATCTCAGGTTCGGCGATCGACGCCGCGCGGCGCCGTTTTCCCACGAGCCCAGTCGACTTTCGGGTGGCCGATCTACTGAATCCGCCCCCTGAGTGGCGGCATCACTTCGACCTCGTCGTCGAGACCTACACCACTCAAGCCCTACCCGTACGCCTCCGCCCGACCGTTGTGTTACATGTCGGTCGCTTCGTCGCTCCGGGTGGCATCTTGCTTGTGCTGGCCGCTGCTCGCGATGACGGCGATCCCGTGGACGGCCCACCCTGGCCGCTCACTCGGACCGATATTGAATCCTTCGCGGTCGAGGGCCTCGAGACAGTGAGGGTGGAGGAGATTCGCGACCCGCCGGGGACGCATCGTTGGCGGGCCGTCTATACCCGCCCTCGCCGCTGACCCTCTAGGGTTGCCAAACACGGAGCAGTCACGGATCGCGCTGCGAGGCGCGATCCGCGTTGAGCGAGCTTGGCGAGCGAAACAATGAAAAGGAGCAGTCAACGTGGGGAGCAAGACCGTGATCACCTTCGGCACATTTGACGTATTCCACGTCGGCCACGTACGGGTGCTCAATCGCTCGGCCGCACTCGGTGATCGGCTCGTGGTCGGAGTGTCTTCGGACAATCTCAACTTTGCCAAGAAGGGTCGTAATCCGGTGTTCAGGCAGGATGAACGGCTGGAGATCGTTGCCAATGTCAAGGCTGTCGACGATGTGTTTCTCGAAGAGAGCCTTGAACAGAAGCGTGACTACGTCCTCGAGCACAAGGCGGACATCTTGGTGATGGGCGATGACTGGCAGGGCAAGTTTGATTTCCTGAACGACATCTGTCAGGTCGTGTACCTGCCGCGTACCCCTTCCGTATCGACGACGGCGATCATCGAACACATCGTCGGAAACTCCTAACGCGCGCGTCGCTCATGAAAGTGGCGGCCCACCGGTCTGCGAGGACGAGTGGGCCGCGAGTCAGCATGGCCCAGTGCCGGCTCACCGCTGCTGGCCGGGCTGGCATCTCCTCGCCCGCGGCCCAGATGTTTAGGCATCCCACTGCGCGGGTTTTAACACCTAGGAGAGTGAACATGATGGCTGAGGAATCACCATGACGGACAGTCGGGCCGCGGATGAGCGGGCTGACGCCGATCCGACGGATGGCCGTGACGAGTCCGTGAACGAACGGATGGACCGCAACTGGAACGAGATCCTGCAGGAACTGAGAGTCACCCAAACGGGTACGCAAATCTTCACCGGATTCTTGCTCACGATCGCCTTTCAACAGCGGTTCGGCGACCTGACGACCTTCCAGACCCGTGTCTATCTCGTCCTGGTGGTCGCGGCCGTGCTCACGACCGCACTTGGATTGGCGCCGGTAAACCTCCATCGGGCGCTGTTCCGCAAGAGCGCAAAGGTGGCGATCGTTCAGACCGCACACGTCATCCTGCGTTTCACCCTTGCGGGGGTCGCCGTCATGTTGATCGGCACCGTGCTGTTGATCTTCGACCTGGTGATGGGAAGGACTGCCGCGTTCGTTACGGCCGGCCTCACCCTGGTTGTGGTGATCATCGTCGCGACGCTGCCAGTGATTGTGCGAACCAACCGGCCAGTGCGGCGGCAATCCGCACAAGAGCAGAGCGGCTGAAAGGAGAGGCCATGCCAGCCAAGAAGAAGCCAGGCCCGAGCGTCAAAGACTCGGAAATCTATGAGGAGATTCGCGCCGAGGGCGGTTCCAAAGAGAAGGCAGCTCGGATTGCGAACGCTGCTGCGGCGCGCGGCCGATCCTCGGTTGGAAAGAAAGGTGGCCAGTCCGGCTCGTACGACGACTGGACAGTCGACGACTTACGGAAGCGCGCCAAGGACTTAGGCCTGTCCGGTTACTCCGGCAAGAACAAGTCGCAGCTGGTGTCGATGTTGCGCAATCACTGATGAGCTGACAATTCGGCCGACATCGAGCGGCTAGTGTCGTGGAATCCAAGTTCCTTTGCGCTTGGCGTCGTTCAGGTGCGTGCATCGCAAGGCCGACGAGGGAGGGATACCGGGTCGTATGTCGACCGAGGAGAACGCCGCGAGGTGCGTGCCTGGGCGGCGCGAAGCGTAAAGAGACTTGGGTTCCACGGCACTAGAGTGCCAGGGCTGTCTTGACCACATCGGCCAACCTGTGGGCGACCGCAGTAGCGGCCTCATAGCTCTCGGCCTCCACCATGACGCGCACCACCGCCTCCGTGCCAGAGGGCCGCAATAGAACCCGACCCGAGTCTCCGAGCTCGGCCTGAGCTTCCGCCACGGCCGCTGACAGCTGGGGATCACTTGCTGCCCGCTTCCTGTCGACGTCCGGCACGTTGATCAGCACCTGAGGCAGTCGGGTCATCACCGAAGCCAGCTGGGC
>DASVEX010000113.1:0-22123 GCA_036380335.1 Propionibacteriaceae bacterium
AAGCTCGGCCTGGTCGAGGAGAAGCCGTTTGTGATCTTCGGCGCACAGGCCAGCGGCTGCTCACCCGTCGCGCAGGCGTTTCGCGCTGGCCTGGACTTCGTCGCACCGGTGAAGCCGGACACCATCGCGAAGTCACTTGCCATCGGCAATCCGGCGGACGGGCCGTACGTGCTCGATGTGGTACGGCGTACCGGTGGCGTCGTTGCCGACGTCGACGACAACACGCTGGCGTCAAGCATCCAACGGCTGGCGCGTGCCGAGGGCATCTTTGCCGAGACCGCAGGCGGCGTCGTGGTCGGCGTCACCGCCCAGCTCATTGCCGACGGAACGCTGGACCCGGAAGCCGAGACCGTGGTGATCAACTCAGGTGACGGGCTCAAGACCCTCGACGCAGTTGCCGATCGCGTCGGACCCAAGATCACGATCCCACCGCGCTACGAGGCGTTCATCGACTTCTGGAAGGCGACGAACTCATGAGTGCCACCGTCCGCATCCCCACCATCTTGCGCACTTACACCGCTGGTGCGGGCGAGGTGAGTGCCGATGGCAGCACTCTTGCCGAGGTCTTGGATTCCTTGGAGAGCAACCATCCGGGTATCAGGGGCCGGATCCTCGATGACGCCGGCGCGCTGCGACGCTTCGTGAATGTCTACGTCGGCGATGACGACGTGCGTTTTATTGGCGGCCTGGATGCGCAGGTCGCCGAGGGCACCAAGATCTCCATAATTCCGGCGGTTGCGGGCGGGGCCGAACGCTAAGAAAGGGTGTCTGCCGTCCAAGTGCCAGCGAGACTAGCGTCGGGCTCATGGATCTCGAGCGGTTCGTCCGAGCGCAGGATAGTGGCGGCACCTATCAACGGGCAGTTACCGAGCTCCGGAGCGGCCGCAAGACCAGCCATTGGATGTGGTTCATCTTTCCGCAGATCGCTGGGTTAGGGCGCAGCGCCATGGCCCAGGCGTACGCGATCAGCGATCTGGCCGAGGCGCAGGCCTACCTCACTCACCCCGTGCTCGGGCCGCGGCTGCTCGAATGCGCCGAGATCGTCGCCGCGCATTCTGGACTCAGCGCGCAACGCATCTTCGGCGGCATTGACGCCATCAAACTGCGCTCGTCGATGACTCTGTTCGCGCGCGCCGATCCCGATCAAGAAGTTTTCAGCCAGGTGCTCGACCAGTACTTCGATGGCCCGGATCCAGAGACCGAGCGTCGCCTGTAACGATTCTTTGATCAACTTGATGCCAGGACCAGTCACCGTGTGCAATGTAGCTACACCTCGGCGCCGTGGTTTAACGCCAGATCCGCAGCTGAGGAGCTAACAGGGGAGGCAGTCCTTGCCGGATCGGAGCCGCGCAGCGAACGCGCTCACGATCATGATGACCGACGTCGTCGGCTCGACGGAGCTACGGCGGACATGCGGCGACCAGGACGCCGACGACATTCTCACGCTGCAGGCAGCGATCGTGCAGCACCAGGTCGCAGCATTCGGTGGCCGCGTACGCAAATCTCTGGGCGATGGGTTCCTCATCTCCTTCCCCTCCGAAGTAGCAGCGGTCCGTGCTGCCGTCGCCATCCAGCGTGCGTTGGAGGAGCACAACACCGCCGAGCCGCAACGCGCTGTCGAAGTCCGCATCGGCGTACATTCCGGCCAAGTCGCCGAGCGGGATGGCGATCTGCTCGGGCAGGCGGTGCATGCCACGGCCCGCGTCATGACCGAGGCAGTCGGCGGGGAGATCCTGATTACCGACGAGATACGCAAGCATGCCGAGCCGCAGCTGGACTACTCATTTCTCGACTCCGGGCTTTTCTGGCTGCGGGGATTCCCTGAGCTGTGGCGACTGTACGAGGTGTCCTGGAACGACACGTCAGCGGGCCCACGGCCCAGTGCTGTGCGAGCCCCACTCACCGCTTTCGTGGAACGGGACGCCGAGAGAGCGCGCTTACGCCAGCTGGTAGACGACACACTTGTCGGTCGTGGCAGGTTAGCGCTCGTCGCCGGTGAGGCAGGCGTCGGCAAGTCGCGGCTTGTTGCCGAAATCGCCGACGAGGCCCAGGCACGCGGCATGCGGGTGCTCACCGGGCACTGCGTGGAGATGAGCGGCACCCCGCCATACCTGCCTTACGTGGAGATCATCGAGCAGGTGATCAGCAGCCCACGCAGCCCGGCTGCGCTGCGCGAGGCACTGGGCGACGTGGCCGCGGAGATTGCCCGCATAGCGCCGGGGCTGCGCCGCGCCTTCCCCGATATTCCGCCGCCCATCGAGCTGCCGGCAGAGCTGGCACGCCGTTATGTATGGAACAGCTTCAGCGAATTCATGGGCCGTGCCGCGCAGCGCCAGCCGCTGCTACTCGTGTTGGAAGACCTGCATTGGGCGGGCGAGTCGACAGTGCTGCTCACGGAGTACCTCGCGCCCTTACTGCCAGATATGCCGGTCCTGGTGCTCGGCACCTATCGAGATGACGAAGTGGATCTGTATCATCCGCTGGCCCGCGCCATCGGCCAGCTGGGCCGCCGCCGCCTCATGGAACAGGTGAGCCTTCACCGGCTCTCGTTCGACGGCGTACGCGCGATGCTGCGGGCCCTAGCCGGGCAGCCGGCACCGGAGCAGTTAGTGCAGGTGATCGACCGCGAGACCGAGGGCAATCCGTTTTTTGTCGAGGAGGTCTATCTGCACCTCGTCGAGTCCGGTGTGCTGCTCGACCAGCTTGGCCGGATGCGGGCTGACCTGCGGCTGGAGGAGGTGTCGGTGCCCGAAAGCATCCGGCTGGTGCTGGGGCAACGGCTGGGACACCTGGACGCATCAACCCGGGAGGTGCTGATCGCGGCCGCAGTGTTCGGCAGGATGTTCGCCACTGAGCTCGTTGGCGAGGTTGCCGACGTCGATCCGGACGCGCTGGTCGAGGCCTTCGACGAAGCGGAGCGAGCCCGGCTTGTCGCACCCGGCAGGGTCTCCGGTGAGCTGATGTTCGGTCACGAACTGATCCGCCAGACGCTGCTGTCCGGCGTCTCTGCGGTCAAGCGTGAGCGGCTGCATCTACGGGCGTCCGAGGCAATCTCCCGGCGCTACTTCGACGACCTCGAGGCGCACGCTGCGGATCTTGCCTACCATCTTTCGCACGCCGGAAATGCAGGCGACAGGGCAAGCCTCGTGCGCTACCTGATGGTCGCGGGCGACCGAGCCTTCGACGCAGCCGCGTTCTACGACTCCGTCGGGCACTTCGAGCATGCGCTTGCCCTTATCCCTGTCAGTGATGAGCTTGGTCGAGCCGAGCTTCTCGAGCGGCTGGCGATGGCACTCCGCAGCGTGGGCCGCTGGGAGGACGCCCTGCGCACGATGGATGAGGCACTGGACCGCTATGAGGCGCTCGGGCGGGCTGAGGACATTGGCAGGTTGGGTTGGGCCATGGTGTACCAGCTCACTTGGAACGGCCAGCTGATCGAGGCGGTGGCGGTCTGCCGACGAGCGATGGCACCACTCGGCGACACGGCGAGCGCGGACAGGGCCCGCCTGCTCTCTGCGCTGGGACGGGCGCTCAGTGCAAGCGGCGACTATTCCGCGGCTGTGGCCACGTTCGAACAGGCGCGGGCGCTTGCTGAGCAGGTGCGCAACGAGCGGGCACTAGCCGACGTGCTGCACATGCAGACCGCCCACCATCTCGGCTACGCCGAGTTCGCCGATGGAATTCGCGTCGGCTTGCAGGCAGCCGAGACGTTCGAGCAGGAGAGTGCGCTGTGGGATCTCTGCAGCGTCCAGGCGTTCGTGATCTACCAGGACGGTTCACTGGGGAGTCGCGAGCAGGCGATCAGACTTGCCGACAAGACGCTGGGCATCGCCGAGCGTCTAGGACACCACGGCGCAGCGTTCCTGGTGCTCATGGACCGAATCCGCCAGGCCGCCATGCTCTGCGACCTGCCCCGGGTTGAGGCGCTCGGTCCGCAGATTTTGGAGATCGGTGAGCGGGGTGGGCTGCCGTATCGCTACTTGGCCCATGTCTACCTGGGCCTGGCCGCGCACTGGCGAGGTGACGCCGAACGCGCCGAGGCCGAGCTGCGAAATGCCGTCAAGCTGGAGCCGCCGGGTGCGTTCGCTGGGCAGAGCGGTTCGCTGCTGGCGCGCCACCTGGCCTACCTTGGCCGCGCCGACGAGGTTATGGGACTCTTCGAGTCGGATCAGACGCAATCGAAGCTGCCCAGGCTCGACCGGGTCAATGGCATTGGCTCGTGGAGCTGCATGCTCGGCTTTGTTGAGGCGTTCTACCTGTGCGGCCTGTACGAGCAGGCCGCCTCACTGGCGCCGCTGGTGGAAGGGCTGCGTCAGCTCGGCAGAAGGTGGATCGCGTACGACGGCCGGCTGGTGGAGACCCGTGCTGGTCTCGTCGCCGTAGCGACCCGCCGCTGGGACGAAGCCGAGCGCGAATTCGCCATAGCCAGCGATATCGCCGAGCAGATGTCCAACCGCCTCGAGCTGGCCGACCTGCGCCGCTTGCACGCCCGGATGCTGCTGGAGCGCGGAAGCGATGGCGACCACGCTCGCGCCGCCGAGATGTTGGAGGAGGCTTTGTCCGCTTACCGCACTTTCGGCATGCCGGCGTATGCAGCGGAAACGGAACAGCTGCTGAGTCAGGCGCAGCGTTAGCCGTGCAGTGCTGCCAACAGTGGCGCGCAGCGAGCAAGATCATCTGCGCCAGCCAGGTCCGGTAGCGCAAGAAAGATCGTGCTGACTCCGAGTTGGGCGAGCTCCTGATAACGCCGCGCATGATCAAGGGCCAGGGCGGCATGGTGGCGAGCTGCGTACACGGCGGCTGGCAGGCGGCCACGGAGCCGCTCCACACGCATTCCGACATCCTCCCGATCGGTACCGATCACTGGCAGGTCGAGGACGGTGATCGCCACGCTGCTGGGGTCCCGACCCACCGCTGCGCAGTGCCGGTGCAAGATGTTGATCTTGGTCGGCAAAACGGTTTGATCAGATGGCAGGTTGCAGCCGTCGGCTTGCTCGGCAACGATGCGCAGCGTACGTCGCTCTCCCGACCCGCCGACGATGATCGGCACTTCGCTGACCGGTCGCGGATAGCAGGTGGTCTCCGGCAAGTGCACGTGGCGGCCGTGGTAGGCCTTGGTGCCAGGCGCCCAGAGCGCCCGGAGCGTCTCGATACAGACCTGCAATTGATCAAGTCGTTCCCGATTGTTGGGAAAGTCCAGGCCGTACGCCTGGTGCTCCCGCAACCACCAACCGGCGCCGAGCCCGCAGAACGCGCGGCCGTTGCTGAGCGCGTCCAGGGTCGCCACAGCCTTGGCAATGATTCCTGGTGCGCGAAACGTCACAGGAGACACCAGCGTTCCGAGCCGAAGCTTGGTGTCCAGGCCTGCGAGCATGCCGAGGGTCACGTATGGCTCTGGTATCGGCTCCCAGGCCCGGTCGACCTGCGGAATCTGGATCAGGTGGTCCATCAACGCGATGCCATGGAAGCCGATGGCGTCAGCCGCCAGTGCCACGTCCCGTAGCCAGTCGGCTGGATCCTCGTCTCCCCAAGGAAACCGCGATACCTGGAGCACCACGTGCGGCGGCGCGCTCGGGCTGTCAACATGATCGATCGGCGGCTCGTCCACCGCCGGATTGGCGGCGTCCTCCTGATCAATGATGAAGACGTGGTCCCAGCCCTCGTCCTCCGCCGAATCGACGAGCTTACTGATCTTGCGCAGTTGTTCGCTGAGGACCGGCGCCGGGACCGGGCGGTCGCGTTGCCGGTTGCGTGCCCGGCACAGGGGCGCTGCAGTGTTCATGATCACGAGGACCGCAGGAAGCCCGACGACGCGCGCCAGCCGTCGATAGTCCGCACGGCGTACCGGATCAAGACCCAGAGTGTCGATCACGGTCGTCAGGGAGCGCTTGGTGCGTGCCGCGATGATCTGGTCGAGGATCGCGAACGCCTCGACTGATGCATCCAAGTCGGCGGGGCCGCTACCGACTGCCGATCGAAGGGCATCTGAGCTGGCTATCTCGGCCGTACGGAATCGTGCCGCCGCCCAGGTGGACTTTCCCGAGCCTGCCGCTCCCGCCAGCACCACCACGGCGGGGTCCGGTAGCCGAGCTTCGGTCATACGCCGAAGTCTGTCAGCAGGCGTGCGCGCGAATGTGCTAGCGCGGACTTCGGCAGACTCAGCCCGGAGAGTGCGGGCCGGGCACCTCGGGTGGAGGCCGGGAGGAAGAATGACCTCCATGAGCGATTCCAAGCCCATTGAATCCTGGCTCACTGACATGGACGGCGTTCTGGTGCACGAGGAGCACGCGTTGCCCGGCGCATCGGAATTCATCGCTGCCCTGCAGGAGCATGGCCGGCGATTCCTTGTCTTGACCAACAATTCGATCTACACCGCTCGTGATCTTCGGGCCCGGCTGCTGCGCAGCGGCATCGACGTTCCGGAGGACTGCCTGTGGACCTCCGCGCTGGCTACGGCGAAGTTCCTCAGTGATCAGAAGGCGGGCGGCGCCGCCTATGTCATCGGAGAAGTGGGGCTCACCTCGGCCTTGCACGACGTCGGATTTGTGCTGACCGAACGTGACCCGGATTACGTGGTGCTCGGCGAGACTCGCACGTATTCGTTCGAAAACATCACCCGCGCCATCCGACTTATTGAGCGCGGCGCGCGTTTCATCGCGACCAACCCTGACCCAACCGGGCCGTCAGCCGAGGGATCGGTGCCAGCCTGTGGCTCCTTTGCTGCCTTGATCACTCAGGCGACGGGAATCCGCCCCTATTTCGTCGGCAAGCCCAACCCGTTGATGATGCGGTCGGCCCTGAACGCTATCGATGCCCACTCCGAAACCGCGATGATGATCGGCGACCGGATGGACACCGACGTCATCTCCGGTATTGAAGCTGGGATGCGCACCATCTTGGTGCTGACCGGATCAACCGATGCCGAGGACGTAGAACGGTTTTCCTACCGCCCAAGCCGGGTCGTCAACTCCATTGCGGACGTCGTCGAGCTGGTCGGCCAGCTGGCGCCTGCGGAGGCCATTGCCTAGTTCCATTGCCGAGTTATTGCGTAACGACCGCCTCCGCCGGCAGACGCTTAGTGGACGCCGGCGGCGGCAGAAGCTAGCGAACAATGGTGTCCACCGTTGCCCGGTACGCGTGCAGTTGGTACTGCCGCGGCACAGGCGTAGGCCAATTCCGCGGCTCCCAGCCTGGATGTGACGGGTTGGCCCAATAGGTCCAGAACTGCGGCTCCCGTACGGCAGGTCCTGCGGAACGGAATGCCGCATCCGGCGCTGCGGTAACGGCCACATTGCGGAGGGTGGTCAAGCCGGGCAGCACAATGTCAACCTTCGAGGTGCCGGGTGGGAGGGGCGGCAGGTTGGTGACGACGCTCATCTGCTCGCCAACGCGACGCATCGCGACAGCCCCGATCCGCAAATCGCTGCACAGGCATTCCAACGCTCCGTGGCCGGCGAGCTTGGTCGTGATCAGGCGAGCTCGCGCCAGGCGGCTGCCCAGCCGAATCTGAGGTCCACCCGCCGAGATCTGGTTGTAGGCGCGCGCTGGTTGCGCCGCGTCCGCGAACGGTGGACTCGAAGCCAACTGCAGGCCGCGACCCGACTCGACCGACTGAATGGTCCACGCAATCGAGGTGAAGGTACTGCTGGCGTAGACGTTATTGATCATGACAAGGTAATGCTGCCGGGCCGGGTGGTACGTGAAGGCCTGAGTACTGGCACGAACCGGCGTCGTTTCGGCGGGCCGAGCCAGCTCGGTCTGATAGCTGGCAAGCGGCAGCATGCCGGCCGGGGTCACGGGCACCTGCCAGAACGGGGGCACGGTCGCCAGCTGCACATCTATCGCCGCAAGATCATTGGGCAAGGGCGGAAACGCCACTTGGAACAACGTCGTGTAGTCGATCCGGAGATTCTGTTGCACGACGGTGACCGGGGTGCATAGGCAGCGGGAATCGGCTGTCTTGAGCGTGAGTGGCCGATAGACGCGGGATCGCGCGGTGTCCACGAGGACGATGTTCGGATAGCCCTCGCCGGGCCGGGTGAGGCCTAGGTCGAACGTCCTCGGTACCGGATCATTGGGCTGCAGACCCGGTCCATGAAGCGGGGTGACTGACCAGTCAAGGACAGTGCCGCCGGCAACCCGTCGTACGGCGTGTACCGCGATCCGCACGGTGATGTCGAGGCCATCGGCAGAGGTCCAGATTGCCTCGCCGACGACCGGCAGGTCGGGGTTGGCGACTTGTGCCGATTCGACCGGGGTGACCGGACGTAGTGGCGGAACGGTCGTGTCACGCGTTCGGGGATGATCAAAAAGGCTCGGCTCGGCTCGGTTGTATGTGCACCCGGCTACGACGCAGACAAGCGCGAGAAGCGCAACGAGGCTCGCGCGTCGCCGTAATGGACGCTTGGTGGTCCGCATTCCGCGGCGCGCGAGACGTGCCCGCAGCATGCATCGATGCTACGACGGTGCGGCGCCCGGATCGCTTACTGAAGTGTTGGGCATGATCAGCACGGCGGCGGCCAGCAGCACCGCGACCACGGCGGAGGCCAAGAAGACCCCATGAACAGCGTGGTTGAGCACATCCACCGGAATGGCAGCGGCAGTTGAGGAGACGTGCCCGCCAATCCGTCGGCTCAAGGCGGCGTTCGCGATTGCGCCGAAGATAGCGACACCCAACGCGCTGCCCATCGAGCGCCCGAACACGAACGTGCCTGTGACCACACCACGGCGTTCCCATTCGACCGAGGATTGCGCGGCGATCAGCGTCGGGCTCGCCACGAAGCCCATGCCCAAGCCGAGCACGAAGCAGGTCGCGGCGACCATCCATACCGAGCTACGTGCTGACAGTAAGGTCAGCAGGCCCGAGCCGATGATGACGACGGCTCCGCCGATCAGCGCCGTACGGCGGAAGCCTATTTTCATGTAGATGCGGCCAGCCACCGAAGCGGCGAGTGGCCAACCGAGGGTCAGGGCTGCCAGCGCGAAGCCAGCGACCAGCGCGCTGGTGTGCAAGACGCCCTGGGCGTACAGCGGAATGAAGGAGGTCAGCCCGATCAGCAGCATCCCTACCCCGAGGGCCGCGAGATTGGTCGAGTTGAGCAGCCGACTGCGAAACAGCCAACCGGGCAGGATGGGCTCGGCGGCGCGTCGCTCCACGAAGCCGAAGGCGATCATGAGCAACGCACCGACTGAGAGAATGGCGATGCTGGGCACCGAATCCCACGCCCAGAGAATGCCGCCCTCCAGCAGCCCGAGAATGATCAGCGAGGCGCCCACGCCGAGCAATACCGCGCCTTCGACATCGATGCGATGCTGGCGACGCACCACTTTCTCGGAGAATCGCCGGTACAGCGACCACGCAGCGAACCCGCCAAGCGGGACGTTGACAAAGAAGATCCAGCGCCAGTTCAGGTAGTCGACGAAGATCCCGCCCAGCGTTGGCCCCACGACTGCCGAGATTGCCCACACGCTGGCGACGTAGCCCTGAACCCGAGCGCGTTCGGCAACCGAATAGATGTCGCCGATGATGGTCATCGCGGTTGGCTGTACAGCGCCGGCTCCGAGGCCCTGGAGTGCGCGGAACGCGATGAGCGCCGGCATGCTCCAGGCGATCCCGCACAAAATGGAGCCAAGGACGAACAACCCGATGCCGATGAGCATGATCGGTTTACGGCCGATCAGGTCGGTGAACTTCGCGAAGATCGGTACCGACACTGCCTGCGCCAGCAGGTAGATCGAAAACAGCCAGGGGAACTGGGCGAAACCACCAAGATCATTGACAATCGATGGGACTGCTGTGGCGAGGATCGTGGCATCGATCGCGATC
The DNA here is from genome assembly GCA_036380335.1 of Propionibacteriaceae bacterium. Classification (GTDB taxonomy): domain Bacteria; phylum Actinomycetota; class Actinomycetes; order Propionibacteriales; family Propionibacteriaceae; genus Microlunatus. The sequence goes on from DASVEX010000113.1 coordinate 9,827, forward strand.
AGCCCGACACTCAGCATCACCGATCCGAGGATCGGGCCGCGTTCGGAACGGAGGCCGACCGATGCGCGCGAGACACTCTGCGGCTCGGTCGACTGCGCCATATTCAGCGCAACTGACGATCCGCGCTGAGCATTCCCAGATCCGACGGTCCGGTCGCTGGCCACTCGACACCCGGAGCCGGGCGCTGACGTACGTCTTGACGTCTCTGCTGGGAGACGGCTCGACTCCAGGCCACTTCTGGGTGCGCCTCGACGCTGTGCTGGACAACGACCCCGTCTGGAAATCGCCGGTGCTCTAGCGAGAGCGAGCGGAGCAATCGAATTCGGATCGCGCCCCTCGCTGTGCTGAGGAGGAGGGAGTAGACACGCTTTATCGTCTGCGAGCGACGACGAAGTAGGCGAGCTCGCAGGCGCGAGACGCGCGGAGCGAGCTTGGCGAGCGGAGCAATCAAATACGCGACTGTTTGCACTCGCATAGGGAGAGTGCTAAAAAAGGGATTAGCACTCTCCCACTGAGAGTGCCACCTCTTCTGACCGGTGAGGCTCCCATGGGCCGTCCGTCGCGGGCACCGCTCGAAGAGCAATCAAATCACTCACAAGACAAGCGGAGAACATGCCCAAACTCATTCAGTTCAACACTGAAGCGCGGCGTGGCCTCGAGCGGGGGATGAACATCCTCGCCGACGCCGTCAAGGTGACCCTTGGACCTAAGGGCCGCAATGTCGTGCTGGAAAAGAAGTGGGGTGCTCCGACCATCACCAACGATGGCGTGAGCATCGCCAAGGAAATTGAGCTCGAGGACCCGTACGAGAAGATCGGCGCCGAGCTCGTCAAGGAAGTCGCCAAGAAGACCGACGATGTCGCCGGCGACGGCACCACTACTGCCACCGTGCTGGCGCAGGCGATGGTACGCGAGGGCCTGCGCAACGTGACCGCTGGCGCCAACCCGATGAGCCTCAAGCGGGGCATCGAGAAGGCCGTGGCCGCGGTTGTCGAACAGCTTGCCGCCATTTCCAAGGATGTGGAGACCAAGGAGCAGATTGCTGCCACCGCCTCCATCTCCGCCGGTGACACCCAGGTCGGCGAGATCATTGCTGAGGCCATGGACAAGGTCGGCAAGGAAGGTGTCATCACCGTCGACGAGTCGAACACCTTCGGGCTGGAGCTCGAGCTCACCGAGGGCATGCGGTTCGACAAGGGCTATATCTCGCCCTACTTCGTGACCGACACCGAGCGCATGGAGACCGTACTGGATAGCCCGTACGTCCTCATCGTCAACTCCAAGGTTTCCAGCCTGAAGGACTTGCTGCCGGTGCTGGAGAAGGTCATCCAGTCAAGCAAGCCGCTTTTGGTGATCGCCGAAGACGTTGACGGCGAGGCGCTGGCGGCGTTGATCGTGAACAAGATCCGTGGCACCTTCAGGTCCGCTGCCGTGAAAGCTCCTGGGTTCGGTGATCGCCGCAAGGCCATGCTCACCGACATCGCCATCCTTACCGGTGGCCAGGTGATCAGCGAGGAAGTCGGGCTCAAGCTCGACAGCGTCAGCTTGGAACTGCTTGGACAGGCTCGTCAGGTGATTATCACCAAGGATGAGACGACCATCATCGAGGGCGCGGGCGATTCCGAGCAGATCAAGGGTCGAATCAACCAGATTCGCAATGAGATCGAGAAGTCTGACTCCGACTACGACCGCGAGAAGCTGCAGGAGCGGCTGGCCAAACTGGCCGGCGGCGTTGCGGTGATCAAGGTCGGCGCCGCAACTGAGGTTGAGCTCAAGGAGCGCAAGCATCGCATCGAGGACGCCGTCCGCAATGCCAAGGCGGCCGTCGAAGAGGGCATCGTCGCCGGCGGTGGCGTCGCGCTCGTCCAGGCTGGGGCCAAGGCGTTCCAGAACCTCAAGCTGGAGGGTGACGAGGCCGTAGGCGCCCAGATCGTGAAGGTAGCGCTCGATGCTCCGCTGAAGCAGATCGCGATCAATGCCGGTCTGGAGGGCGGAGTCGTCGTTGAGAAGGTGAAGGGCCTTCCCGCCGATCATGGCCTGAACGCCGCTACGGGCGTGTACGAGAACCTGCTAGACGCCGGCGTTCCCGACCCGACCAAGGTGACTCGTTCGGCGCTGCAGAACGCAGCTTCGATCGCCGGTCTGTTCTTGACCACCGAGGCAGTCATCGCCGACAAGCCGGAGAAAACTCCCGCTATGCCGGCCGGTGGCGGCGACGGCATGGGTGGAATGGACTTCTGATCAAGTCACAGCACGGCAACGAAAGGGGCGGCTCCAACAGGGGCCGCCCTTTCTGCATTCGTAGCGAAGACGCGCTTTGAAGCGGGCGACTCGCGAGGTGGCGATCTCGCGCTACCAGCCGGGCAGCGGCGTGATGTTCTCGATGTAGAAGCGATAGTCCTTCAGCTGGTCCGGATCCGGCAGCGGCGTCGGCCATTCAGCTGTGGACCAGCCGCGCGGCGGATCGTCGGTGTAATAGGTCCAGGTATCTGTGGCGTACGGCTTCGGTGGGCCCAATCGAGGAGCCAAGTCCTCCGCGTCGACGACTGGAATGCCCGAGAGGGTGGCGACGCCGGGCAAGATCACGTCTACGAACCGGGTGCCGGCCGGTAGCGCTGGATAGTTGCTCGCCACACTCGCCTGGCCGCCTTCGCGGCGCAGCGAGCCTGCCCAAAGTCCGAGGGTGCTGCACAAGCACTCGTACGCCTTGCGTTGGGCCACGGCCGCCGTCATCCAGGACACTCTCGCCGGTTTGCCGGGAGAGACACCCGGCGGTCTGATCATGGGCCCGCTGACGACATCGGGGTCCAGCACATCAACACCATCGGGCAACACCCCGCCGATCGGGGACAATGCAGGCTCGAGGACGAACGTGGATTGATCACTAACCGACTTGATCGTCCATTCCAGTGATGTTCGCCCCGGGGCCACGACGACCCGGTCGATGGCGATGTCCTGTACGCGGTGCGGCTCCTGGCGGTAGCGGAAGACTCGCTGTGCAAGGACCGGCCTCGCGATTGCGGGCGCCCGAGCCAGGTCCGTCGGACGGGATGGGGTGGGGACCTGACCTATCGGGGTCACCGGGATATGCACGAACGGCGCCATGTTGATCATGTCGACATCGATGAAGTCGAGCGTGCCCGGCAGCGGTGGGAAGCTTGCTTGCAATAAGCGGGTTTCCCCGATCCGCAGACCCTGCTGCGCCAACCACAGCGGGGTACACAGGCACCGATTGAACAATCGTCGCGACTGGTGGCTGAGCGTCCGATAGACCTTCCCCCCGGCGGGATCGAGCAGGAACATGTTGATGTCGCCCTCCGAGGTGCGACTCAATCCGAGGTCGACCCAAGAGGGCAGCCGATCACCGCGTCCAAAGCCCGGTGCGCCCAGCGGCGTGACTGACCAATCGACCACGGTCGCATCCTCGAGCCGCCGGACAGCATGGATGGCGTATCGAGCGACGATCTTCAGACCCTCGGCGGTCGTCCATTCGGCCTCTGCCGCCACCGGCAATTTCGGATTGGTCGGCGCGGGCGGCACGGTTTGCTCGACCGTCGGGGACTGTGAAGCCCTGGTGTGGAAGAGCCCCGGTTCCTCCTTGGCGTACGTGCAGCCCGTGGAGAGCACACATGCCGCTGCGACAACGGCGACCAGCCGCTTTCTCGCAGCCACGCCGCAAGTCTATGGTCGCTCGCTTTGTCGGGCGGGAGGAATATCGTGACGCCATGAGCGCCGAGTTGTCAGCGTGCAGGGTCGCGAAGGCAACCACACACGCTGACAACTGGGCGCTTGAGTTGCCCAGTCGAGTCGCGCTGCGGTGGGTACGCCCATGACCGGGCTGCTCGAGGTGGCCGTGCTCCACGCTGCAGACGCGGAACGAGCCGAAGCCGGGGGAGCGGACCGGCTGGAGCTGACGTCTAGCCTCGCTGATGGCATGTCACCCGAGCCGGCGCTGGTCGGCCAGGTCCGCCGCGCCACCACCCTCCCCATCCGTGTCATCCTCCGGCTACGTCAGGGCTACACCACCGATGGCGGCGAAGTTGCCAGGCTCAAGGGTCTGCTGAGCAGCTACCGAGCGGTCGGTGCCGATGGCGTCGTGCTCGGCTTCCTCAACGGTCACACGGAGGTCGATGCCGGCGTGGTAACCGAGATCATCGGCGAGCATCCGGATTTTCCCTGGACCTTCCACCGCGCCGTCGACGCCTGCATGTCCAGCAACCGGGCGTGGCGCGAGCTGCGTATGTTGCCTGGCCTCGATCAGGTATTGACCGCAGGATCGGCACGTGGCGTCAGCGAGGGCCTGGATGATCTCCTGGCTCGGGCTCGGGTGGATGAGTTTGCCCGCACACTGATCATGGCTGGCGGTGGCCTGCTGCCCGAGCATGTCCCGTGGCTGGCGCGGGTCGGCATCCGAGCGTTCCAGATCGATACAGCGGCGCGCCCGCTGGGATCAACCAAGGCTTACGTCGATCCTGACCTGGTTCGCACCTGGCGCACACTGATCGACCACGCTACCCGGCAGCGGCTCGTGCTCGGAGCGACTTCTTCTTGACTGTCTATATCGACCCGCCGACTTGGCCGGGCCATGGCCAGCTCTGGTCGCACTTGATCAGCGATCGGTCGTATCAGGAGCTACACGACTTCGCGGCCAGCATCGGCATCCCACGGCGCGGTTTCGAGCGTGATCACTACGACGTCATTGCCGAGCGCTACGGAGCGGCGGTGGCCGAAGGCGCCCAGCAGGTGTCCTCGCGCGAGATCGTCCTGCTGCTGACCGCCGCCGGGCTACGTCGCCGCCGGCAGTCCCGCTTGGCTCGACGGGCTCGACCTCCAGCTACTGAATGAGCGGGCCGGATTATGCCGCGACTACCCGACACAATCCGCCACCTTCAAGGGCCTACTCGGTGGGCCCGGCTGCGGTGCAAAAGCAAGTGTTGCGCGCGGCACTAGATTGGCGCGGAAGAAAGGAACTGGCCTGTGACTAGTTGCGCCCATCTCGACGCCACTCCTCTGACCCCCGTGCCCAGCAGCTTCCAAGCCGCCTGCAGTGATTGCCTCGCTGTCGGCGGGCGCTGGGTGCATCTTCGCCGCTGTCTGACCTGCGACCACGTCGGTTGTTGCGACTCCTCGCCAGCGCGGCATGCCAGCGACCATGCTCGGACAATCGGCCACCCAGTCGTGGCTTCGGCCGAGCCCGGGGAGCATTGGCGTTGGTGCTATCTCGACAAGGTCGGCGCATGACTGCCCCAGTTGCCGAGGAACGGGCTGCGCGTACGGCGCGGCCCGTACTGCTGACCGTCGACGACGACCCAAGTGTGTCCCGTGCCGTCGCCCGCGATCTGCGGCGCCGATACGGTGCGGACTATCGGATCATGCGCTCCGATTCGGGCGAGGAAGCGCTACAGGCCATCAAGGATGTGGTCTTACGCGGCGAGCAGGTGGCGGCGATCCTGGCTGACTATCGCATGCCACGGATGAATGGCGTCGACTTCCTCGAGCAGGCCATGGATTTGGTTCCGCAGGCACGCCGGGCGCTGCTCACTGCGTACGCGGACACCAACGCCGCCATTCAGGCGATCAACGTCGTCGATGTCGATCACTATCTGTTGAAGCCCTGGGAACCGCCGGAGGAGAAGTTTTATCCCATCGTTGACCAGCTGCTTGAGGCGTGGCGACGAGAGGGCAGGGAACCCGAGCACAAGATCAAGATCTTGGGTCATCCCTGGTCGACGGCATCGTATGAGGTACGCGACTTCCTGGCCCGCAACATGGTGCCCTACCGCTGGTACAACGTCGATGATCCCGACGGTGCACGGCTGCTCGCGGCTGCAGGTGCGGAGGAGAGCCAAGCACCCGTGGTGATCACCAGTGATGGTCAGCCGCTGGTCCAGCCAAGTCTGGTCGAGGTGGCCAATGCGGTTGGGCTGAGCACCAACCCGCAGGACGAGTTCTACGACGTGGTGATCATCGGCAGTGGTCCGGCTGGCTTGGGCGCCGCCGTCTATGCGGCCTCCGAGGGCCTGAGGGTCGTGGTCGTGGAGCGAGCTGCAGCCGGCGGTCAAGCAGGGCAGAGCTCCCGGATCGAGAACTACCTCGGCTTCCCCGATGGTGTCTCTGGCGACCAGCTGACCGACCGCGCCCGGCGACAAGCGGTGCGCTTCGGAGCTGAGCTGTTGACTGCGCGCACAGTGGTTGGCCTCGAAGTCAAAGGTCCCGCTCGCCGGGTGCTGTTTGACGACGAATCCTCGGTGCTCGCCCATGCAGTCGTGTTAGCGACAGGAGTGAGCTATCGCCAGCTGACGGCGGCCGGAGCCGAGGACCTTGTCGGACGGGGCGTCTACTACGGCTCGTCAGCGACCCAGGCCGAGTCCTGCTCGGGTGATCACGTGATCATCGTCGGTGGCGCGAACTCAGCCGGACAAGCTGCCGTTTTCTTTTCCCGGTACGCGAACAGAGTGACCATGGCCGTACGCGGTGACTCGTTGGAGAAGTCCATGTCGTCGTACTTGATCGAACAGATCGCCGGGATTTCCAATATCGCGGTCCGGCTCAACACATCGGTACAAAGCTGCACAGGCAATGATCATTTGCAGTGCGTGACCTTTGTCGATCATGACGGTGGCCAGGAAGTGGTAGACGCCGGCCACTTGTTTGTCTTCATCGGCGCGGCGCCGTTGACAGACTGGCTGCCGCCGTCGTTGGTGCGAGATGCCAGCGGCTTCGTGGTCACCGGTCCGGGTTTGACGGCTGGTGGCAACCGGCCGACGTCCTGGGATCTGGAGCGTGACCCGTACCTGCTGGAATCCAGCATTCCGGGAGTCTTCGTGGCGGGCGACGTGCGCGCCCAGTCCGTCAAGCGCGTCGCGTCCGCTGTGGGCGAAGGGGCACTCGCGGTTACCTTGGTCCATCGCTACCTGGCTGAGCAGTAGGAGTTGATCATGAGCGAACAGACCGTCGAGCCGGGGCGGCTTAGCCCTTCGGAGCTGCGCACCCTGTTTCTCTTCGAGAAACTCGATGATGATCAGCTGGCCTGGCTCAGCGATAACGGGTACTGCGAGACCCGGTTAGGCGGGCAAGCGATCTACAGCGAGGGCGACCCAGCAACCTGTCTCTTCGTCCTGCTGTCCGGAACGATGTCGATGCACCGCCGGGTGGAGAACACCGAGGTGGAGACCGGACGCACCAACCAGCGCGGCGTCTACTCCGGCGCCACGCAGTCGTTCGTCAGAGGCATGTCGGAGGTGCCGTACTGGGGGTCCGCTCGAGCCGTGACGGACTGCGATTTTTGGGTCATCGGTGCCGCAGAGTTCGGGGAGAAGTTCCGCGAGTGGTTCCCGATGGCGATGCACATGCTCGAGGGCCTCACCATGGGCTTCCGATCAAGTCAGGTCATCATCGGCCAGCGGGAGCGGCTGCTGTCGCTCGGCCGCTTGTCGGCCGGGCTTACCCACGAGCTGAACAATCCGGCAGCCGCTGCCGTTCGCGCCACGGCCTCGCTGCGCGAACGGGTGAGCAGGATGCGGGGCAAGCTCGCCCATCTGGTGACCGCCGATGTCGATCCTAAGGCTATGGTGGCGCTCACCGACCTTCAAGAAGCGGCCGTGGAGAAGATGGCGAAGGCCGAAAAACTTACCCCGATGCAGGTCGGTGAGGCTGAAGACGAGATCACCGACTGGCTTGATGATCATGGCATTGACGACGGATGGGACCTGGCTCCCACACTCGTCGCCGCGGGGGTCCATACGGACTGGCTTGACGAGATCGCGGCGACCATGCCGAGCGGTCTCCTTCCTGACGGACTGCATTGGGTGACCTACGCCTTGGAGACCGAGCAGCTGATGGTGGAGATTGAGGACTCGACCGGCCGGATCTCGGCGCTGATCGGAGCCGCGAAGCAGTATTCCCAGATGGATCGGGCGGCACATCAAGACATTGACGTCCGCGACGGGCTGAACAGCACGCTGGTCATGCTCGGCCACAAGATCAAGGAATCGGGAAGGATCACGGTCGTCAAGGACTATGACGAATCGCTGCCCACGATTCCAGCCCATCCAGCCGAGCTGAATCAGGTATGGACGAACTTGATTGACAATGCGATCCACGCGATGCCCCACGGCGGAACGCTGACCGTACGTACGTCGCGGGAGGATGGCTGGGTGCTGGTCGAGATCTGCGACACCGGTATCGGCATACCGGTCGAGATGCAGCAAAAGATCTTCGAGCCGTTCTTCACCACCAAGCCGGTCGGCCAGGGAACCGGGCTAGGCCTGGACATCTCCTATCGCGTGATCACTCAGCGGCATGGCGGCGATCTACGGGTCAAATCAAAGCCGGGCGACACCCGCTTCCAGGTCAGACTGCCGCTAACCGAACCCCCCTCGTTCGGCTGAGGCTGAAGCCCGTTCACGCTGCCAAGGCAGCAGGCAGGTCTGCCGCGTACACCACCACTAGCGAAGTAACCGCGCGCGTGAGACAGACGTAGAGCCGGCGCAACCCCGTGACCTGATCGGGCTCTCCGGCAACGATGTCGGCCGGCTCCAGCAGGACGACGTGATCGAATTCCAGGCCTTTGGCCAGCCCCGCGGGCACCAGGATGGGGTGCAGTCTCGGAGCTACCTCCAGATCAGATCGATCGGAATCCGCTTGTGGATCGAAGATCGCCGGATCTTCGCCGAGCATGTCGTAGTCGATCTGCCGGACTCCCAGGAGCTTCCGGATCCCAGGTACCGCGGCGTCCGCGACGATCACTCCTACGGTGCCCTCGTTACGCCTGGCCTCGCTGATCGCCTGGACGAGGTCATCGCCGATCCGATCAGTGAGGCGGAGGTCGAGTTCGCCACGATGGGTTCGTACCGAGTGCGGCGGCTTGAGCGCCGGGGCGATCTGCGGTAGCAAGCGGGCCGCAAAATCGATCACTGCGCCAGGCACCCGGAAGCCGGCCACCAATTCCTCGACGACGGCATCGGGATGGCCGAGATGGGCGAGCGACTCCTGCCACGAGCGGGTTGCCCACGGCGTGGTCGCCTGGGCAAGATCACCAAGGACGGTCACCGAGCCGGTGCTCGCCCGCCGCCCGACCGCGCGCAGCATCATCGGCGACAGATCTTGGGCCTCGTCGAGGATGACGTGGCCGCGGCTTCCCGTACGCTGCAGCAGGTCTGCTGCCTCATCGATCAAGATCACGTCGGCCAGCGACCAACGCGCAGCACCCACTGACCGGGGCGGCCGGCCCGTCATGATCAGCTGCTGCTCGGTCGTGCTCAAGGTGCCATCGGCCGCGGCCGCCAGGAACTCGGCATTGCTCAGCAGTCTCATGATCAGCTTCGCTGCGTCGAGGGCTGGCCAGATCGCGTCAACGTAGGCTCTGACCGGTTTGCTCCGAGCGACGGCGTCCTGCACCCGATCGTCGGGGGAGTCTCCGGCTGCCTCCATCCGCAGCAGTACTTGGTGAGCAAGCCGCTGCGACAGCATGGCTCGCCCAGCGCCGTACCGGACGCCGCGCTGCCGTAGTTCGTCGACGACCTCGGCTGTGAGGTGCGCGCCGACCCGCCATTGATAGGCGCCGCGAGGCACCACCAATGGGGCAGTAGCCGTCCCGAGGTGGCTCCAGACCGCTCTGCGCAGCACCTCAGCCATCCGGACATCGCCCTTGATCAATGCGGCGGGGACGCTGTCGAGCCCGCGTACGCTGACGCCGTTCGCCGCACAGACCAGCGATGTCACGGTGGTCTGGGTGGCATCGATCTCACCCAGGGCTGGCAGCACGTCGGCGATATAGGACAGGAAGCTGTCGTTCGGGCCGACAACAAGCACCCCGGACCGAGCAAGCTGCTCGCGGAACGCGTAAAGCAGATACGCGGCGCGGTGCAGACCGATGGCGGTCTTGCCCGTTCCCGGAGCGCCCTGGATGCAAAGCGATTGACCGAGGGCCGCGCGCACGATGCTGTCCTGTTCGGGCTGAATGGTGGCGACGATGTCGCGCATCGGGCCGGTTCGGGGCCGCTCGATCTCGGATTCCATGATGTCGGAGTGGGCAACTTCGTGGAGTCCCGCCAGGTCCTCATCCTCGTACGCGGTCAGCTGGCCGTGCGAGAAGCCGAAGCGACGCCGTAGCCGAACGCCCATCGACTGACCGGGACGCGCCTGATAGAAGGGTCGTGACATTCCGGCCCGCCAATCGATCACCAGCGGCTCGCCGCCCGCCTCGCCGGTGACGTGCCGACGCCCGATGTAGAGGGTCTCGTCCTGCTCTGCTCCCACGTGGGTGTCATAGTCGAGCCGGCCGAAGAACAGCGGCACGGACGGATCGTCCTGGAGGGCCTTCATGCGGCGATACAGCGCCTGCTTGAGATGCTCGGTCGAGACGTGATCACCGCCGAACGCCTCCAGACTCGCCGTGTGTTGCCGCATCCGTTCGAGCGCAGCGCGCGACTCCGCGAGATGGGTGCGTTCCCGGGCCAAGACGTCGAGCGAGGTTTCAGGCATGCGAAGAGCTCCGATGCTGGATCGGTGGGTACGGGGAGTGAGGGACAAGGTTACTCGCTCGATCGTTGAGGAATCCACGGAATTTCCCGTCCTCGTGGGGTGCCCTCCACCCTGTCCCGGAGCGTGCTCGTAAGGTGTAGGCCGTGTCTTCCTCTGATACCGAGCGTAGCTATCTGCCGGTCGCGGATCCGGCGGCACGGCCGCGGCAATCCCGAGTGACCGTGCGGGTGATCATGATCGACAATGACCGCACGTTGTTGTTCGAGGACAGCGACCCCGGAGTGCCGGGTACCAGCTGGTGGAGCACGCCTGGCGGTGGGATCGACGAAGGGGAAAGCGAGATTCACGCGGCCATCCGAGAGGTGGCCGAGGAGACCGGCTACCAGCTGGCCGAGGCCGAGCTGTTGGGGCCGATCGCCAAGCGACATGTCGTCCATGGCTACTCCGACCTCGTGATCGAGCAGGACGAGTCGTTCTTCTTGGCCATGGTGTCGCCGTTCGAGGTCGACGTCTCGGCACACACCCCGGATGAGCGGCTCACCCTGCTCGGGCATCGCTGGTGGACCCACGACGATCTGCGGCACACAGACGAGTGGATTTGGCCGCATGAGCTGGTCGAGCTCTGGTCATTGGCCGGCCAGCCGGACAGCTGGCCGATTGATCTTGGGACTCAGGAGGAGTCAACCGTCCTCGATGTCGCGTAGCGAGCCCGCAACTAGCTGACGGTTCGGGCGCGCGGGGCAAAGCCGGCTGTTTCAAGTCCCCAGCTGACGATGCGGTGCGGCCGCACCCGGACGAACTCGGGCTTGAAGTTGGGAAAGCGGGGATTGATCGACTCCCCGCCTTGGAAGTGAGGCTCGGCGTCGCCTCGGATCTCGATTGCATGGGCTCCGGCGGATGAGGCGTCGTCCACCAAGAACGCGACACGTGGATTCTGCAGCATGTCACGCCACTTCTTGGAATTTCCGAAGTCGATGCCCCCGATATCAATCGCATCTTCTGCGCCATTGAACCGGTAGGTGAGCGGAATCAGATGTGGTCTGCCGTCAGCGCCGATTGTGGCGAGTCGGCCCATCGTCTTGCTTTGCAGATATGCGATCTCAGCCTCAGAGAAGACACTCATGCCGACTCGGCGGCCGTCTCGAGGTATTGGGACTCCGGGGGATCCAGCTCCAGTGCTCCGGCCGGCATCGATGGATATGGCCGCCGCGGCTCACGTACGCCGGCCCCGCCCTCAAGATCATCTGGCCAGCTCGGAGGCGGCAGGTCTGGGAATCCCGGTCCACGCTGTTCGCGCGGGGTCTGCGCCGGTGGTCGTAGGGTCTCGGCCTTGCGAGTCCGCGCGGCCAGTGCCTTGCGGCGCTGACGTTCAATGCGCTTGGCGGCTCGGCGGGACCTTCTCCTGACGGGATCGTCGGGCATGCCGCCTCCTCGACCTCTGAGCGTACGCGTCATGGTTTGAATCGCACTGCACGTTCGTTGCGTTGCACACGTTGCACAACGCGTGCAACGTGAGGGGAACGCACGTGCACGTGTGATTCTCGAAGAGGCAAGGGGGCCTCGCTCAGCACTCCTCCCACCGGCGGCGGACGCGAAACCCGACGCTTGCGCACTGCGCCACCCGTGACGTTCTTCCGCACGAAGTCACGAATGGAGCGTGATTCGGCCTAGGACGCGCTCACTTGCGGCCTTGTGCGGAGAAACGCGTCAAGTCTGCGTGCCATCACTCCGCAGTGAGTGCGTCCTCGGCGTCCATGATGCGGTAGCCGTAGCCTTGCTCGGCGAGGAATCTTTGCCGGTGCGCGGCGAAGT
>DASVEX010000114.1:0-7490 GCA_036380335.1 Propionibacteriaceae bacterium
TCGCTATCGGAATCGACGTTCGTGTTTGCTGCGACCGCGCCCCGCGTCACCCGGCCGGCCACGATGCCAGCCGCCGCTGCCAGAGCAAGGAAGGCGACCGGGCGGCGCCGAGCAAACCGCTTGACCTCGGTGAGCAAGTCGGCGGGCTCATGAGTGTCCAGCCAGTGAGAGACCTCGCCCACCCGGCGGGACGCCTCGTGCGCAAGGCCGGTCATCTGCCCGGACTCGTCGCTCTTCGAGGCCATCGAGCCAAGCTCGGATGCCCAGCCGTTCAGCTTCTCGGCAAGTGCCGACTGCTGGTTGCTGGCCTGGCCACGCAGTTCGGATTGCGTTTGGCCAATCAGGTTCCTGGCCTGCTGGTTTACCTCGCTTGCGACGTTCGAGGCCTCGCTCTTGGCTGTCTGTGCTACGTCTGAGGCGGCGCCTGCGGCGGTGTCCCTGACGTTCGCTGCTTCACTCTTGGCGGTATTGACCGTCGAGTTGGACTGGTCACCATAGTCGCCGTATCCGGGGTCCTGACCAGGCATGTCAGGTTGCTCGAGGCCCGGCTCGGCAGAACGGCTCCTCGGTTCGTAGGTTGGGCTCGTCACGATTCTCCAATCGGATCGATTGTGGATAAGAACTCCACGTACCCGGCAGCCCGAGAAGGCAAACACACCCTTTGGGGTGATCCCGAAGTGATCGCTACAGGCCTATGCCCATGGCTTGAGCATGATCTTGATCGCGCCGTCGTCCTTGTTTTGGAACACCTCGTACGCCTTTGGCGCGTCGGCCAACGGCAGTCGATGAGTGGCAAATTCCTCAACGCCGAGCGGATCCTCATCGGTCAGGAACGGCATGATGTCGGGAATCCAGCGCTTCACATTTGCTTGGCCCATTCGGAGCTGAATCTGCTTGTCAAACAACGACATCATCGGCATCGGATCGGCCATGCCCCCGTACACGCCCGACAGCGACACGGTCCCGCCGCGGCGTACGGTCTCGATCGCTGTATAGACAGCAGAGAGCCGATCAAGTCCGGCTTTCTTGATCAACGGCTCGGTGACCGCATCAGGGAGGACCGTCGCCACGCGCTGCGCAAAAGCCGCGGCAGGCGAACCGTGCGCCTCCATGCCCACGGCGTCGATGACCGAATCCGGGCCGCGGCCGTCGGTCAGCCCGCGCACCACCTCAGCAAGATCATCTTCATGATCCCGAAGATCGATCACCTGGATCCCCCGGGCCTGCGCCCTCGCCAGGCGCTCGTCAACCAGATCCACCGCGATGATCTTGTCGATCCATTTCTGCTGGGCGATGCGACATGCCATCTCGCCGATCGGTCCGAGTCCCAAGATCAACAACGAGCCACCGTCTGGTACTCCCGCGTACTCCACCGCCTGCCACGCGGTCGGCAATACGTCAGACAGGTAGATGAAGCGGTCGTCGGGCGGACCCTCAGGCACGAGGATGTGGGTGAACTGGGCTTCGGGGATTCGAAGGTACTCGGCCTGGCCGCCGGGCACTTGGCCGTACAGCTTGGAATAGCCGAACAACGCGGCGCCACTGCCCTCACCGCGTACCTGGGTCGTCTCGCATTGGGTATAGAGCGAACGTTCACACATCCAGCAGTAGCCGCAGGAGATCTGGAAGGGCACGACGACTCGGTCGCCGGGCCGGATCTGGCTGACATCTCGGCCGACCTCCAGCACGATGCCGATCGCCTCATGGCCAAGCACGTCACCGGGGTTCATGAAGGCGCCCAGAGTCTCGTACAGGTGAAGATCAGATCCGCAGATGTTCGTGCTCGTGACCTTGATGATCGCGTCGTTGGGCTCTTTGATCACCGGGTCGGCGACCTCTTCGACCGACACGTTGCGGCGGCCCTGCCAGGTCACAGCTTTCACTTCTGCCTCACGCCTTATGCCTTACGCCAATCGTTGCTGGTCAGATGCGAGCCAGCCTGCGGCCCCATCTGCAGCATGCCGCCGTCCACGACCCACGACGCTCCCGTCACGTAGCCGGCCTGCGGGCTCGCAAGAAATGCAATCACATCGGCTATTTCGCGAGCATCGCCGGGTCGACCGAGCGGGATGCCGGGCCGACAGCGCAGGAGGGTAGATCGGTGTAGTCGAGCTGCTTGACGATGGCCTTGCGTCCGTGCGACCGCACCTCGTCGGCGGTGGCCTCAGCGCCTTCGGCATCGGAGTGCCAGGTGATGCCGATGTCCATTCCGGCCTCGGTCAGCGCGACGGCAGTTGCCTTGCCGATGCCGGAATCGGAGGCAGTGACAATCGCGTAGCGACGGGTAATTCGACTGATGAGGTTTGGGCCTTGGCGTACACGTTGTGCTCCTCGGGGTGCTGGGCCAGAATGTCGAGCGGCGTGCCACCGCTCCTTCTCCCTTGCACGCTATGGCCGACGCAGCACCTCAGAAATCGGACGATGAGCCAGTCCTGCCGCGCCCACAACCCCTAATTCTCCCGAGCCACCCTCCTATCACAGCAGCTCAGAGCACGCCCCGGGCCGGCACCCGTACGCGGCTCGTCCCTAGCTATGAGGCGACGGGTAGCTCGTCGGGTACCCCGATGATCGAGCGCATCTTGACCATCAGACGCGACAGCACCCGCGAGACTTGCATCTGGCTAGTGCCGATTTCGTCAGCGATCTCCGCCTGAGATCGTTGCTCGTAGAACCGCAGCCAGATCAGCCGCCGCTCATCCTCATCCAGCTCAGCCAACGCCTTGTCGATGATCATCCGCGCCTCGGCACGGTCAATGTCCTCGTCCGTCTCCTTGGAGCAGAAGCAGATCCCTCGCGAAATCGCCAGATCGATAGATGAGGCGCTGTAGCCCAGGCTTGCGAACCGAGCCTGCTGCACCGCACCAACAGGTTGCCCAAGCTCGTCGGCAAGATCTTGCGAGCGGGGTAAGGAGCCCATCTGCTGCACCAGCGTGGGCCAGCGCCGCCAAATCGTCGACGCCAGTTCTTGGGTTGGCCTCGGCGGCCGTACCACCCAGCCAAAATCACGGAAATGGCGCTTGAGTACGCCAGTGATAGTCGGCACCGCGAAGCCAATGAAGGAGCCCTGATGGGGGTCGAAGCGCTGGCAGGCCTCAACCAATCCGGCGCAGGCAACCTGGATCAGGTCCTCTTGGTCTTCGCCGCGATGCATAAACCGCCGGGCGAGCGTTTCAGCCAACCAGAGATGGGACGTCACCACCTCTCGAATGATCCGCTCTCGCTGCACCGGGCCCGCCGTCTCGGCAGCAACGAGAAGATCATGAGTGTGGGCCGCAAGCTCCTCCCGGGAGACCTGATGGCGCGAAAAAGTGAAAGAAGTTTCGGTGATCGCCATGAGCGCGTCACCCTCCGTGAAGAAATGCGGGCGTGGCGCGCTTCTTGGCCACAGCAAGATACAACCACTGAATTTAGCGTCGGCGGCAATCCTCTAACTATCCAGAAAACGAAAAAATCCCTAAGAAACGCGATTGAGTCCACGCTCAGCTTCCTACCGCTGACCTCACAATGTCCACTCAACGCAGCGGCCCGGCTCTCGGATGTTGATCAAGAAAGCCATGATTAACATCCGAGTGAGCTCAGCCTCCAGGGCCCGCCATCGGCATTACCGGGAAGGTTCATCGCTGTGTAGGCGTTGGCTTGTCGGCGATTGGGTAAGTCGAGTAACAGGGTGGCGAGCACAACCTAGGATCAGCTGCCACCCTAGGCCCCGTAGCTGAGCAGACATGCTGCGGGGCCGTTCGCCTTGTCCTCCTGCGTGGGCTTCGAGTGGCGACTACACTCTCTGTGGTTTCTATCGGTCATCCGCCCTGTGTCTGCGGACCTGACGCCATTGAGGTGACATGGTCTCGCAGCGGCAGGTCGAGGTCTCGCAGTCGCCCATCGGGATCGATCCGGTCTTCGTCAGTTTGGAGGCCAGCCGGGTGGCGCAGCTGGAGGCGGAGATCGCACAACTCAAGGACGCCCTGGCCCGCCGGCAGCAGATCGGGGTGGCGACTGGGCTGCTGGCGCAGCGATTCGCGATCAGCCCGGAGCAGGCTTGGTCATTGTTGGTGCGCCTCTCGCAGAACGGCCACGTCAAGGTTCGTGACATTGCCCAGGCCATGATCAACGGGCACTGCGGTCGGCTCGGTCCCGCGGAGGCTCAGATTTTTGCCGCGATTCAGTCCTACCTGCCGGATGGCATAGAGCTCATCGGTCCCAGACCGGATACTCAATGCCATGGCGATTGATCCCGAAGGTCTCGCAGCCAGCATCCGCAGGCTCGCCACGCTGGGCAAACCGGACATCAGCGTGATCGAGGCACTGCGGCACGTGACGGAGGCATGCGTCGACCTCTTTGGTGTCACGGGCAGCGGCATCATGCTGGCTGACGAGCAGAACGTGCCACGCTACGTAGCTGCTTCAGACGGACCCGGCCGCATGCTCGAGCTGGCCGAAGGTGACACCGGGCAAGGTCCGTGCACCGAGGCGTTTGTCAACAACACCGTCGTTGCCAGTACCGATGTGACCGCCGAAGGGCGTTGGCCCGACCTTGCCTTGGCAATCCGTCCGCATGCGGTGCGTGCTGTGTTGGGTCTGCCGGTACGCCTGGGCGGTGTCACCGTCGGCACTCTTGACGTCTTCTACGACCGGCCGCACGTCTGGCAGGACGACGAGTGTCAAGCCTTGGCCCGCTATCGCGATGTGGTCGAATCCACTCTCGCCACGGCCGTGGCCGCCCACAATGCTGGCGAGCTGGCCGCGCAGTTGCAATACGCGCTGGACTATCGGGTGATCATCGAGCGAGGCGTGGGCTATCTGATGGCCCGGGACCAGGTGGACTCCATGGCTGCTTTCAACAGGCTGCGCCGCGCTGCGCGCGATCACCAGAGCAAGATTGGCGACGTCGCGCAGCGACTAATCTCGACCGGCCTGCTGCCCACCGAGACGGCCCACGAGCACAGCTCAGCTCCGTAGCGTCTGGCTCGGATACGTGCCGAATCGGCGCCGGTAATCGACGGCGAAACGACCAAGATGGGTGAAGCCCCACTTGGCTGCCAGTGCTGCCACGCTTACGCCGTCGCCCGGCTCGGCACCTTGCAGATCGCGGTGCGTACGTTCCATTCGTGTGCCACGCAGATAGGGCCAGCCGAGCGGTATCCAGTTGCCGGCGGAACGCAGCCTGCACGCCGCGCGGGCTGAGCCTCGCTGCCGCGGCAATTTCATCGAGCGTGATCGGGTCGCCAGCACGTTCATCGATGAACGTGCGGGCGACGGAGTGGCTGCGGCGTGTCGCAGGTCAGTCGACAGGCCTGACTCCTTAGGGGCGGGGCCGGACGCCGATCTCATATGCCGCGGGATCGACTCGGGCCGCTCGCCGGCGGTAGCTCATAAAGGTCCACGGCCACTGGTTGGGATCGTGTCCGCTCTCATCGACATACCAATTCGTGCAGCCGCTATGCCACACCGTTCCTGCGAGTGCGGTGCGCAGCTCTGCATCAAAGCTGTCGGCGACCTTTTGTCGAATCTCGATCCGCTGAGCGTCGGCCTGCCCGAGAGCATCGAGGGCCGAGATCACGTGGTGCATCCCAGCCTCGATCATGTAGATCACCGAACCTGCGCCGCCACCGGTGTTTGGCCCGTAGAGCAGGAAGAGATTCGGGAAGTCCGGGACGCTGAGGCCGAGATACGCGCGTGGCACGCGGTCCCAGACCTGCGCTAGCGTGCGGTCGCCTTGACCCGTGATCTCCATCGGCGTGACGAAGCCATGGGTCTTGAAACCGGTCGCGAAGATGATCACGTCTACGGCATTCTCGGAACCGTTGTCGGTCTGTATGCCGCGTCGGGTCACTGCAGTGATCGGATCGGTGATGAGTTCGACGTTGGGCTTGGTCAGCGTCGGGTACCAGGCGTCGGTCGGCATTATGCGCTTGCAGCCCACCTCATCCATGGGGGTCACCTTGCGGCGCAGCTCGGGGTCCTTGATCGTCTTGGTGATCTGGTGGCGCGCGAGCCCCCGGAAGGCCGGCCTGAGCCAGGGCTGGCTCGTCAAGGCCAGCGTGCCGAACTCGAAGAAGCCGAACGCGGCAGCACGGTCGAGCCGTTGCAACGCGGGGACGCGGGCAAAAGCGCGCTGGGCGCGCGCCGAGTAGGCGAAGTCAAGCCGTGGAATCGTCCACGCCGGGGAGCGCTGGTAGACGCTCAATCGATCGACGATCGGCTGAATCGCCGGCACGACTTGGATGGCGCTGCAACCGGTTCCAACGACGGCGACACGCTTTCCGGAGAGGTCGACGTCGTGCTGCCACTCGGCGGTGTGGAATGCCGGGCCCTCGAAGGTCTCGAGCCCCTTGATCGTTGGCAGCTTGGGAACCGAGAGCTGTCCGCAGGCGGTAATCAACACATCAGCCCCATGATCACCAGCGCTGGTCTTGATCAACCACGTGTCGCGGGCCTCCTGCCAGTGCGCGCTGATCACCTCGGTACCGGTACGGATCCAGTCGAGCACGCCGAAATCTCGGGCGACCTTCTCGAGGTAGGCCTGGATCTCGGGCTGAGGCGCGTAGCGGCGCGACCACCGTGGGTTAGGGGCGAAGGAGAACTCGTAAAGATGGGAAGGTACGTCGCACGCCGCCCCGGGATAGGTGTTGTGGTGCCAGACTCCGCCGACGCGCTCGCCGCGCTCGAAGACTGTGACGTTCTCGTATCCGGCCCGGCGCAGCATGACAGCTGCACCGATGCCGCCGAAGCCGCCGCCAACAACCGCCACTGATCGTGAGCTCCCTGCCACGACGCGAGGCTACTGCTGCGCCCGTCCGAGAGACCCAGTGGCTGGCTACGCCTCCACCGCGGCCGCCGCCGACTGTGGTGCCAGCCCTAACTGTTGGAGTAGCCCGAGATCGTCAAGACGCCCCCACCGTTCCACGATCTTGCCGTCGGCGATGCGGAAAATGTTGACTCCGCGAAGCACCACGTCGTGCCCGGTGGGAGATTCGCCCATCAGCGAACCGCGGTGGGTGCCGTGGGCAACGAAATGCTCGGCTACAAGATCACCTTCGGCGATCATGTGCTGTTGGTCGCTTCGCCAGTCAGAAAAGGCGTTGCGGAAAATCTCCGCTGCCTGACGCATGCCTTCCGGGCCGTCCGGTGAGCTTGGCAACGGCGGGTCATGGTTGATGAACTGTGGATCGAGGTAACGGTCGACGGCCGTCAGGTCCCCGTCGGTGAACAGGGCGTTGATGAACTGCTCGACTATCTGTTTGTTATTGGTCATGCCGCCATCGTCGGCTCGCCCGGACCACTCCGCCATCCCTCCAAGGAGGGATGTTTCTGCAACACAATGCGGGGGAAGATGGCGGTGTGGAGGAAAGCCGAGCGGTCGCGCGGCGCGCGGATGATCTAGTGCGCCGCTGTTACTCCGGGCTACGCGGCAGAGCGTTTCACGCTGAAGTGGTGCGGGGCGTCCATGCTTTGCTTCCCGTCGACGCCGTCTTCCTTGCCACGGCTGACCC
>DASVEX010000115.1:0-2947 GCA_036380335.1 Propionibacteriaceae bacterium
TGCCGGACGCCGCGCTCATCGGTCCGATGCGTCAGGACGCGCGTCGAGTCGGGCGACCAGGCCACCGCGGGCGGAAGGTATGGCAGGCCGAACTTGCGCAGCAGGGTGCCGTTGCTCGTGCAGTCCGGGCCGGAGCCGTACTGGTAGTCGGGCTCGCCGTCGGTGGTCAGCGCCCACTCGCGGCCGTCGGACAGCGAGCGCGCCCACAGGTCGTGCCCCCGCTGGCACACCGCGACCTTCCTGTCGGGTGACGGCACCTCCAGCGGGTTGCCCGGCGGCGTGAACTCGGTCCGCTCGCAGGCGTAGTCCTCGAGGCGGCAGCGCCAATGCTCGCCGAACGCGTCGAACTCCACCGCGTTCCCGGCCAGCTCGATGGCCATGAACGGTAAGGCCGCAAGGTCGACCTGTTGCCCGGAGGCGGCGGCCAGCGCGGCGGCGAGCCGGGCGTGGTCGAAGGCCGGCTCGCGGGTGCCCGCCGCCGGGTCGGCCAGCACGAACCGCCTGCCGGCGCCATTGCTCACCGCGTACCAGAAACGGGCTCCTCCGTCGATCCACTGCGGCCTGACCTTGTCGCCGATGACGAGCTCGCCAGGGCGGGCGGGCCGGCGGAGGAGTTGCTCCGCGGCCTGGTAGTCCTGTGCGGTGCTCATTCGTCCTGTCCTTTCTCTGTGTCCGTTTTGGGCACGGTGATGCCACCGTGGTGCCAGCAGTAGCGGGCATCTAGGGCGAGCATGCCGAGAGGATGGTGGAACTGGTCAGGAGTGGCGATGAGGGTGCATCCAGATCCTCCTCAAGGAGCCTTTCGGTGCGAGTGAAGGGCTTGATCCCGTACCTAGCGGCAAGACCGCTAGGCAGGGTCTCGCTGGGATCACAGATAGCTACCAGTTCGATGTTCATGGCCTTGGCAAGCGCGGGCAGGTGGGTAACTTGGGAGATCTGACCGGCTCCGATAACGCCGATACTGATTCTTACACCAGCGTTAACGGTGTGCTCCGATCGATACCCCTCGATTCGGTGCAACGGCAACGTCAAATTCTCAGAATCGCCCCCGAGCGGAAGCTGCGTCTTCGATTTCACGCTCAGATCTCCTGGTCGTCCTTCCGCTCGGGGGCGATTCTGAGAATTTCATTGCAGCCGGCGCAGGTCCGCATTTACAAGGCAGCAAGGCTCGAAGCCCATCGGCTTCGAGCGTCAGCTCCCGTCTCCGATCAGATCGAGTTGATAGTTCTGACCGATGAGGTCGATGCCGAAGCTGTGGTGCGGCGCTTCGTCGACGAGAGTGAAGCCGGCAGCAAGATAGAGATGGCGAGCCGCGACGAGCGGATCATTGGTCCAGAGCACCAGTCGGGCGTACCCGGCGGCACGCGCGAAGTCGATGCACTCGGCGACCAAGCGGCGCCCCAGCCCGTGGCCACGGCCGTCGCTGGTGACCAGCAGGATACGGAGCTGGGCCGTTTCGTTGTCCTTACGTACGCAGAACACGCAACCGACCCGATGCCCGTCGATTTCGGCAAGCCACGCTCGCTCGCGGTTGGGGTCATGATCAGCAGCGAAGTCGGCGACGATGCGAGCAACCAGCGCTTCGAACTCGGTGTTCCAGCCGAATTCTGCGGCGTACTGCTCGCCATGCGCCATCACAACCCAACCAAGATCGCCGGGCCTATCTGCTTGTCTGACCACGACGGGCGGTCGTTCGGAGTCCAGCACGCCTCTTGCTCCCTCAGCCCACTGACACAACTGTTTCAGAAGCTTAGCTGGCGGTACACGACTGACACAGTCGTTTCAGGCAGAATGACGCCGTGGTCGACGGCGGCAAATCTCAATCTCCCCGTAAGAAGGAATTGCTGGAGAGGTCTTATCGATACGTCTTGCAACACGGCTTGATCGACATGTCATTGCGCCCTT
Source organism: Propionibacteriaceae bacterium (assembly GCA_036380335.1). GTDB lineage: Bacteria > Actinomycetota > Actinomycetes > Propionibacteriales > Propionibacteriaceae > Microlunatus. Next base: position 1,906 of record DASVEX010000115.1, read on the forward strand.
TGGCTGAGGCCATTGGCTCCAGTCCGCGAGTACTGCTTTTCTTGTTCGGTTCCAAGGACGGCCTCGTCCGCGAATTGCTGGCCCGTGCTCGCGAAGCTGAGCTAGCAATGCTCCAGACCGTCGCTCAGCAGGGACATGCTGATCTTGCGGAAATCGCTTCCCGGCTCTGGCAGTGGTTATCAGATGCGCAGCATCGAGATCTCCTTTACCTCTGGGTGGAGGCCTATGGTCGATCGCTGACGACACCACAGGGTCCGTGGGGAGGTTTCGCAGAATCGACCGTGCGCGACTGGTTGCAGCTTCTCCAGGAGCATCAGCCAGAGCATTTCCGCTCCACTGCGGCGGCTGCCCAGCAACGCACCAGGATTCTTGCGGTGCTGCGCGGGGCCTTGCTCGACCTGCTCGCCACCGGAGAAACCGCTCGTGTCACCGCCGCCGTCGAGCATGAGCTGCAGGCGCTTGGGTCCACCAGCGCCAGCCATTGAGTGAGCCGCTGCGGAGAATGGATGGTGTGGCGCATCGCCGAGGCAGGACTAGTACCGGGCTCTGGATAGCACTCGCCCTTACGATCATCTGCGCGGCGGCTCTGATCAGCCTCGGCACCCTAAGGAGCAGGTCCGCCGGAGACGATTCCGCGGCGAGCAGCGGTCAAACGTTGACTGTCATGACTCGCAATCTCTATCTGGGCGGGAACATTGACCGCCCGATACGAGCGGCGTACGACCGAGCGGGTGCTCAGGGTGTGCTCGCTCTCGGCCATGCAAACCATGAGCTACGAGAGATCGTCGAGCGCACAGATTTCAGGACACGAAGCCGGTTGCTAGCCGATGAGATCGCTGCGGCGCGGCCTGATCTGGTTGGTCTGCAGGAGGTTGCGCTGTGGCGCCATGGACCCATGCAGCTGGACAAGATCGGTCAACTCAACGCGACGGAGGTTGACTATGACTTTCTAACGATCTTGCTCAGCGATCTGGCCAGCCGCGGGACGCGTTATGAGGTTGCGTCGGCGCAGCAGGAGTCGGATGTGGAGGCGCCCGCATTC
>DASVEX010000116.1:0-21083 GCA_036380335.1 Propionibacteriaceae bacterium
CTCGCTGGATCGCGGCGAGTCCGTGGTCACTGACTCCGATCAGTTTGGCCATTAGCCGCTACACCGATGAGTCCTCCCGCGGTAGAAACCGCTCTGGTGGCTGATATTCCGGTGCTCTTCGCGCGTCCCGACACCACCAAAGCCGGCGGGCGTCTAGCTCTTTGGATGCATTTCCTCGGTGGCTCCAAGGAGGCGATGGTCCCGTTTCTCTTGCGGCTCGCCGAAGCTGGCGTTACCGCAGTGTCCTTTGACGCGTGGCAGCACGGGCAACGGACGAATGAGCGCTCGATCAACTGATGATCCGCGCGTTCAGCCAATTCCGACGCAACGTGTGGCCGATCTTGGGACACACCACGCTGGACGCGATGCGCGTACTGGACTGGGCAGTCGAGAGTTTTCAGCCCGATGAGCTGGTTGTCGGTGGTGTGTCAATGGGTGGTGACGTGGCGGTAGCGGTGGCCGGTATCGACCATCGAGTGGGCCGCGTTGCGGCGATGATCGCGACACCTGACTGGACACGTCCCGGAATGACCGCGCTGGATGATGCGAAGACTGTGATCGACCAAGGCGAGCCCACGGCGTACGGGCAGTGGATGTTTGATCATCTCAACCCGATGACCCACCTGGGATCATTCGCTCGGGCGCCGGCTATCACCTTCCAGCTGGGCGAAAATGATCTTCACATCAACCGGGAGAATGCTGTCAGGTTCAAGGCCGCGCTTGCAGGTGCCTACCCTGACGCCGCTGCCCAGGTAGACATCCGTGTCCACTCCAGCCTTGATCATCTTGGTGCTGGACGTGACCCGCGGGTCGAAGACGCGTGCCTTGACTGGCTCGTTCGCTGATTCCCCGACTCTAGTCTGGCGCTGGCCGGTCCAGGGTCGTTGACGTACGGGTTGCGCCGATGCTGGCGACTACCACACACGCCATAGCAAGCCACTGGATGAGGTTCAGGAACTCGCCAAGCACGATCATCGCGGCAAGTGCCGCAGCAGCCGGCTCGAGACTCATCAAAATGCTGAACACCCGTGCGGGAATGCGGCGCAAGGCCATCAACTCAAAGCTGTACGGAATGACCGAGCTCAGCAGGCCGACCGCGACGCCCAGCGCAAGCACGGTCGGGCTGAGTATCCGACTGCCAGCCTCAATGATCGCGGGCGGAGCCAGTGCAATGGCGCCCACCATGCTGGCTAGTGCGAGTCCGGTAAGGCCGGGCCAGCGACGGCCGGTCTGCGCGCTGAGCAGGATGTAGCAGGCCCACGCAAGGCCCGCGAGCAATGCAAAAGCAATCCCGGCAAGGCTCAACGTGGCCTTGGAAACGCCCAGCAAGGCGACCCCTGCCCCGGCTAGCAGAACCCAGAGCAGATCCATGAGACGACGCGAGCTGATGACGGCGACAGCGAGTGGACCAAGGAACTCGATGGTCACCGCGATGCCTAGCGGAATTCGCGCAAACGACTGGTAGATCGCCCAGTTCATCGTCATCAAGCTCACGCCGAAGCCAAGAACGATCAGCCAGTCGCGACGCACCTGCCCTCTCAGCCGGGGACGCGCCATGATCAACAAGATGACGGCCGACGTGATGAGCCGCAGCCAGACCATAGCCGTCGGCGGTATCAGCTGGAACAAGTCCTTGGCGATCGCCGCCCCGAACTGAACCGAGATGATCCCCGAGATCACCAGCCAGACAGCCGGAATTCGGTTCTGCAGCTGCACTGCGCCACTCTGTCAGACGTGCCCGGGCGCTCTCACAGCAAGGCAGTTCTGACTACTGCGGCAGTTCCCCACCGGTGACAGGAACGCACGTGCACGTGCGCTCCTATCACCTCACACACGTTGCAACGCGTGTATCGCATCAGGAACGAACGTGCACGTTCGTTCCGACACGAGCTCCTGGGAAATGAGGAGGAAACGAAACCGGCCGCGCCCTTGGTGGGATGCGGCCGGTTTGGCGTTAGTTACTCGTGGGGCGTTATTCGTTGACGGAGGCGTCACCCTCATTGAAGCCCTCAACGATGCCGCCGAATTCAACCGGCGGAACATCCGGAGCTGCCGAACGCGGAATGCCGGTGAAGGTGAACGGGTACTCCGAGCCCGGGTCAGCGACGTCGACCACGACGATCTCGCCCGGCTTCAGCTCCATGAACAAGATCTTCTCTGCGAGCAGGTCCTCGACGTCGCGCTGGATCGCGCGACGCAGCGGACGAGCGCCCAGCACCGGGTCGAAGCCACGCTTGGCGATCAGTGTCTTTGCCGCGGGCGTGAGCTCGATGCCCATGTCCTTATCCTTCAGCCGGATCTCGATCTGGGCGACCATGAGGTCCACGATCCGCTCGATGTCTTCCTGGCTGAGCTGGCGGAACACCACGATCTCGTCGACCCGGTTCAGGAACTCCGGCCGGAAGTGCTGCTTCAGCTCGTCGGTGACCTTGGCCTTCATCTTTTCGTAGCCGCCCTCGGTTCCGGTGGCTCCACTGAAGCCCAGCGACACGCTCTTGGCGATGTCGCGAGTACCGAGGTTGGTGGTCATCACGATCACCGTGTTCTTGAAGTCGACTACCCGACCCTGTGCGTCGGTCAGCCGGCCCTCATCCAGAATCTGCAGCAGCGAGTTGAAGATGTCCGGGTGGGCCTTCTCCACCTCGTCGAAGAGCACCACGCTGAACGGCTTGCGGCGCACCTTCTCGGTGAGCTGGCCACCCTCTTCGTAGCCGACATAGCCAGGCGGCGAACCGAAGAGCCGTGAGGCGGTGTGCTTCTCGGAGTATTCGCTCATATCGAGCTGGATCAGCGCGTCCTCGTCGCCGAACAAGAATTCGGTCAGCGCCTTGGTCAGCTCGGTCTTACCGACACCGGACGGACCAGCGAAGATGAACGAGCCACTGGGGCGCTTGGGGTCCTTCAGGCCAGCGCGGGTACGCCGGATCGAGCGAGAGAGCGCCTTGACCGCGTCATGCTGGCCGATGTAGCGCTTGCCGATCTCCTCCTCCATCCGGAGCAGCCGGGCCGACTCTTCCTCGGTCAGCTTGAACACCGGAATGCCCGTGGCAGTCGACAGCACCTCGGCGATGATCTCCTCGTCCACTTCGGCGACGACATCAAGATCACCAGACTTCCACTGCGCCTCACGTTCGGAGCGCGCGGTCAGCAACTTCTTCTCGTCGTCTCGGAGACCCGCAGCACGCTCGAAGTCCTGGGCGTCGATAGCCGCTTCCTTCTCCAGGCGTACGGCGGCGACTTTCTCATCGAATTCCCGCAGGTCCGGTGGCGCCGTCATCCTGCGAATCCGCAGCCGAGCCCCTGCCTCGTCGATCAGATCGATCGCCTTGTCAGGCAGGAAACGATCAGAGATGTACCGGTCGGCCATCTGGGCTGCGGCTACCAGCGCCTCGTCGGTGATCGTGATCCGGTGGTGAGCCTCGTACCGATCGCGCAGCCCGCGCAAGATGTCGATGGTGTGCGCAATCGACGGTTCGGCGACCTGAATGGGCTGGAAGCGCCGCTCCAGAGCAGCGTCCTTCTCCACGTACTTGCGGTACTCGTCCAACGTTGTCGCACCAATGGTCTGCAGTTCCCCGCGGGCCAGCATCGGCTTCAGGATGCTCGCCGCATCGATCGCGCCTTCGGCTGCGCCCGCGCCGACCAGGGTGTGGATCTCGTCGATGAAGAGCACCACATCACCGCGAGTCTTGATCTCTTTCAAGACCTTCTTGAGCCGCTCCTCGAAATCACCGCGGTAACGGCTACCGGCAACCAGTGCACCGAGATCAAGGGTGTAAATCTGCTTATCCCGCAGCGTCTCAGGAACATCGCCTCGAACAATGGCCTGAGAAAGACCTTCAACAACAGCGGTCTTCCCGACACCAGGCTCGCCAATCAGCACCGGATTGTTTTTCGTACGCCGGGAGAGCACAGTCATCACGCGCTCGATCTCAGTCTCCCGACCGATAACCGGGTCGAGCTTGTTCTCCCGCGCGGCCTGGGTGAGATTACGGCCGAACTGATCAAGCACCATCGATGACGATGGGGTGCTGCCCTGCTCCGGAGCACCGGAGGTGGCCGCTTCCTTACCTTGGAACCCGCTGAGCAATTGCAAGACCTGATTTCGCACTCGGTTGAGGTCCGCGCCAAGCTTCACCAAAACTTGCGCTGCGACTCCTTCACCTTCCCGAATCAGCCCAAGCAGGATGTGTTCGGTGCCGATGTAGGAATGATTGATCTGCAATGCTTCACGCAAGCTGAGTTCGAGAACCTTTTTTGCTCGCGGCGTGAATGGGATGTGTCCGCTCGGGGATTGCTGGCCGTGTCCGATGATCTCTTCAACCTTTTGCCGGACGGCCTCTAAGGAAATACCAAGGGACTCCAAAGCTTTGGCGGCAACGCCCTCACCCTCATGAATGAGTCCCAACAAGATGTGCTCAGTGCCGATGTAGTTGTGGTTCAGCATGCGAGCCTCTTCTTGCGCCAACACCACGACGCGCCGGGCTCGGTCGGTAAACCGCTCGAACATGATGATTGCTCCCTCGTTCTCGGCGCCGCACTCGCCCTACTGGCTCGGCCTCACCGATGTCTCTCACTCTAGTCGGCAATACACTCGGTTGGCCTGTTGCTTCTTCGCGGCAAAGCCAGCTGTCGGTTGCCCCACGCAGCTGCGCTGGGCTTGATGGACACGAGTGTGATGTGGGGTTACAACCCTCACCCAGCCGTTAGATATTCCCCCTTCCTTCCCCAGTTCGCGGCACGCCGCACGATCCCCTCGGATCCCTTGGATGTGGCTGGACAAGGGCCGACAGATGCGAAGACATGGCATTGAACATGAATCGCCCTGGGCGAAGCTGTTCGCCCAGGGCGCAATGACGACGATCGTGTACGACCGGCAGAACTTACTCGCAGAACCCGAGGAGAGCCGTGGGGGCAGCCAAGGACCTCAGATCAGGCGTGAGCTTTTTCGTACGCCTCCCGCACGTCTGCCGAGACTCGGCCGCGGCTGCTGACATCAAGTCCGTTGGCCTGGGCCCACGCCCGGATGTCGCTGGTGCTCGACATGCCCGATGCTTTGGTCGACCGCTTACGCCGGCCGCCCGTCTTGCGAGCATGTGCCAACCATGGCGCCAACGCGTCCCTGAGTCCTGCCGCATTGTTAGACGAGAGGTCGATTTCATACTCCGCCCCGTCCAGTGCAAAACTCACTGTCTCGTCGGCGGTTCCCCCGTCATAATCGTCTTCGAGAATGATCTGCACACGCTGCGCCATACGTTCCTCCAGTGAAAAGTGAGACTTACCTGACAGCTGCGAGATTACTCGCACTCCTCAGTTTTCAGAAGCAAGGTCGAACGCAATATCTAAAATGGGCGCGGAATGAGTGATCGCTCCTACCGCAACGAAATTTACGCCAGTCTGCGCAACTTCGGTTGCTTTCTGTATTGTCAAGCCGCCACTCGCCTCGAAAGTGGCTCGGCCTGCCAACTCCGCGACGATACCGGCCATCGCAACGGTGCTCATATTGTCGAGCAAGATCTCCGTCGCGCCCGCCGCAACGACTTCACGCGCCTGCTCAGCCGAGGTCACTTCAACCTCAATCGGTATGTCGGGAAAAGACTCCCGGACAGCACGATATGCGGGAACTACACCCCCGGCCGCGATCACATGGTTGTCCTTGATCAGCGCAGCATCAGCCAACGACATCCGGTGATTGAGACCGCCGCCAATACGGACGGCGTACTTTTGCAGCATCCGCAGACCGGGAATCGTCTTCCGCGAGTCCCGAACTCTCGTCGTCGTCCCGGCAAGCGCATCGGCCCAAGCCCGAGTGGCCGTAGCGACGCCGGACATCATGGTGATCAGATTCAGCGAAACCCGTTCCGCCGCTAGCAACGCACGGGTATTGCCCGTGACGGAGATCAACACGTCGCCGCGCACAACGCGATCGCCGTCGACCGCGTGCACCGTGAGCTCGAAGTCGCCGGCCGTTGAGCAGACCGACGCGACGGTGTAGGCGGCGACCGGGATGCCGGCGACAGTACCCGGCTGCCGTACGACGAATGCGCCATGTGCGGCATCGCCGACCGGAATCGTCGCGTGCGACGTGACATCGAGCCCGGTACCCCCACCCGGCGGCAGCACACCACGGCCGCCAAGATCTTCATCCAGCGCCTCAGTAACGATCAAGGACAACGCCTCCACGTCAAGCCCCGCTGCCGCCACCACCTCTGCGATGTCCGCAAGGTTGGTGTAGATCATCAACGGTTTGCCTGTCCATCTGCCTGAATCGGCAGGACGGGAGCGAAATGGTGTCGTAGGTCACCCCGGACATCGTGCTCGACGATGAGATGGCCATGCCACGCCTCTCGACGACCTTCGAAGTCGTCGCGCCAATGCGCTCCACGGGACTCCTCGCGGAGTCGGGCAGACGCGACGATCGCCGTCGCGACCGTCATCAGGTTGGTCGCCTCCCAGGACTCCAGACCTGACTCGGCGCCCGACCGTCCTCCCAACCTGAGCAATTCACGGGCACAGCGATCAAGTCCGGCAGCATCACGCAAGCCCCCCGCGTCGCGGCTCATGGCCTGCTGCATCGCGGGAACGACCGACCGATCAATGAGTCCAGGCTCTCGATGATCTTGTGCCGGACGGCGTCGAATTGGCTGCTTGCGCTGCAGATCCACGGCGATTCTGCGGGCAAAGACCAGGCCCTCCAGCAAGGAATTGGAGGCCAGGCGGTTCGCGCCGTGCACCCCGGATGACGCGACCTCTCCGCAGGCATACAGGCCGGCCAGATTGGTGGCTCCGTCGAGGTCGGTTTGCACGCCTCCGCAGAAGTAGTGGCAGGCCGGCGCAACCGGAATCAGATCGGTGGCGGGGTTGATGCCCGCTCGTCGGCAGCTATGCCAAATGGTGGGAAACCGCACCCGCCAGGTCTCCTCGGCCAGCATCCGACCGTCGACGTAGACATGATCAACACCATCCGCCGCCATCTCCTTCATGATCTGCTTGGCGACCACATCGCGCGGCGCCAGCTCGGCAAGTTGATGCTTGCCGACCATGAAGCGCTCGCCGCGGGAGTTGACCAGCAGGCCGCCCTCGCCGCGTACGGCTTCGCTGACCAATGGCAGCTGACCCCGGGCACCGGCTCCTAGGTAGAGCACCGTCGGGTGGAACTGGATGAATTCGATGTCTCGAAGCCGGGCTCCAGCGCGGAGCGCGGCCGCTACTCCGTCGCCTGTGGAGACCGGCGGATTCGTCGTCACGGCATAGATCTGGCCGATACCGCCGGTGGCCAGCACGACTGCACGGGCGTGCACAGCGCCGACGCCGCCTCGGGTCCCCTCCCCGAGAACGTGCAGCGTCACCCCAGCGACGGCCGGCTGCTCCCCCGGGCCAACCTCGGCGGGAATGAGATCAAGGACCAGCGCGTGCTCGACGATCTCGATGCCGCGATCGGCGGTAACCGCGGCGATCAGCGCGCGCTCGACCTCGGCACCAGTAGCGTCACCTCCCGCATGCGCGATCCGATCCCGCATGTGGCCACCCTCGCGAGTCAGCTCTAAACGGCCGGCAAGATCGCGATCGAACTCTGCGCCTCTGTTGATCAGCTTGGCTACCTCGTCTGGACCCTCCGTGACCAGCACGCGTACGGCGTCCTCGATGCACAGGCCAGCTCCGGCTACCAAGGTGTCGTCAATGTGCTGCTGGACCGTGTCGCCCTCAGCCTGTACCCAGGCGATGCCGCCCTGAGCCCAGTGAGTCGAGCCGGCTGAGACCTCGTCTTTAGTGACAACCATGATCGTGCCGAGATCCCGGCACTCCAGGGCAGCGGTGAGGCCAGCGATGCCCGAGCCGATCACCACGATGTCCACCTCGCGGATCCAGCCGGGCAGTTCGGCCGCTAGCCGCTGGGGCGGCACCGGCAGTGGCGGTAGCGGAGGGAAGGAGGGTTGGGGGCTTGCCTGGACCGGGCTGGTCGTCGTTGACGCACCATCAGGCACCATAGGCCCATGCTCCCGCATTCGTCAGAGGGTGGTACGACCCCCCCTGCGCGGAGATCACGATCGTGGTTCGACGCATGGGTCGAGTCGGCGTACGGGGCGGACGGATTCTGGCGGATGCACAGCCCAGAGACACATTTTCGTACGGCGGCAGCAAGCGGTCCGATGGTCGCACAGATGCTCGCGACGCTGGTAGCTGGCCAGGACGGGGTCAAGACTGTCGTGGATGTCGGAGCCGGCAGCGGCCGACTGCTGGTGGAGCTTGCGGCGATCCGGCCTGATCTGCAGCTCGTGGGTATTGATCTACGAACTAGGCCGACCGATCTTCCCGAGCAGGTCGAATGGGCGCAGGACTTGTGGGACGTCCGCTATGGGTGCTGGACCAGCGGCGAGGCAGGCACCGTACTCGATCAGAACCAACCCGTGATGATCATCTGCTGTGAATGGCTGGATGACCTGCCCTGCACCGTAGTCGCGCGGCACGCCGATGGCTGGCGGGAGGTGATCATTAGCGACGACGGCATGGAACAACCGGGGCTGCGGCTGGAACGTGAGGAGCTCGCCTGGGCGGATCGGTGGTGGCCCGGTGGTGAGCGCGCCGAGATCGGTCTCACCCGGGATCGGGCCTGGGCGGAGCTGGTCAAACTGATCAAGAAGCGCGGCGGCTGTGCACTGATGATCGACTACGGGCACCTGAGACGGCGCCGACCGGTCACCGGCTCACTCGCGGCTTATCGCGATGGCCGGGCGTTGGAGCCGGTGGCCGTGGCGGGCCTCAACCTCACTGCACACGTTGCGGTGGATGCCGTACGCGCTGCGGGCGAGGCGCTCGGAGCGACCACCACCTTCTGCGGTCTGCAAAGTGAGATGGTGCCGGAGCTGCTTCAGGTCGAGAGTTATCCCGATCCGCTGGTCGATCTTGGTCGGCGGAGCCGGCTTGCCGCGCTCAGCTCGCAATACGTCTGGGGCTCGCATTGGTGGCTGCTGCAGTGTTGAATTGCGGATCGCGCTCGAAGCCGCCGTCTTCGTCCCATCTGATGAAGCCGCAGCTACCTCATTGCCCCACCTTCTTGCGAGGGCGGCTTCACCATCTGCTCCTGCAGATCGGCGGCGCGCGATCCGGGAGGTTGAATTGCTCGCTCCCTGTACATTGCTCGCTCCGCTCGCGCGGACCGGAGTCGGTGCGCACACGTTTCTCACCAAAGGCTCGAAGACGGCTGCCGCAGAGGTCGGAAAGCCGTACGTTTCCCACCAGGAGTGCGAAAACGTTCGATAGCGAGACCGGTCCCTGATGACTTATCAGCAGTTGCGGGTCCTGGTCGGTTCTCTGGCGCCCGGCGTCCTTCCGTCGACTCAGCCAGGCAGGTTGCCGACCGGGACGATCATGCTCGATCTTGGCCCGGAGCACCCCAGTAACGCTGGACTGATCGAGCTACGGCTGTGGACCGAGGACGACGTGATCACCACGGCCAGCATCCTCGTAGGCGCTATGCATCGCGGCGCCGAGAAGTTGTTCGAGGTCCGCGACTACCGCCAGATCTTGATGTTGGCGGATCGCCACGACTGGCAGGCTCCCTTCTTCGGCGAGCTGGCCGTGGCCATGGCCTGTGAACAGATGATGGGAGTGGCAATACCGGACCGGGCCGTCTGGCTGCGTACCTTGCTGGCCGAGCACACCCGCATCCTCAGTCATTGCGGGTTCTTGGGCTACGTGGCGCATCGCCTCCAGGGCGATCCTGGTCTGCGTGACTTGCGTGAGGCTCTGCGTACCCAAACCTTGCGGCTGACCGGCAATCGCATTCACCCGATGGCCACTCGAGTGGGTGGGCTGGGGGTTGATGCCGATGAGGCTTGGTTACAAGCAGAACGACGGCTGGCGGAGCGCGTAACGCGAGTGTCCGAGGAGTTGCTCACCATGATCGACTCTGGGCTGTTCGCCAGCCTGACGAGTGGTGTTGGGCTGCTGGACCGAGACACGATTCAGCAGTTTGGAGTGAGCGGGCCTGCGGCCCGAGCAACCGGTGTCGATCTTGATCTGCGCGTGCAGCGGCCGTACTTGGCCTATGCCGAGCTAGCTGCCATGATCTCCTTCCCGATACGCCGCTCCGGAGATGCCCAGACTCGGCTCTGGGTTCTCGCCGAAGAGCTGGCGATCAGCGCGTCGCTGATCATCGCGTGCGCTGATCGGCTTCGGGAACTACCCGGCCCTGTGTCGGTGCGGCTGGGCAAGATCATCCGGGTGCCGGAGGGCGAGGCATACCTGGCGGTCGAGGCTCCGCTCGGCATTGCAGGTGTATTTCTGGTGTCCCGCGGCGAGAAGACACCGTGGCGACTCAAGCTGCGTACGCCGTCGTTCAACAACATCTCCAGCCTGGAGCGAGTGCTGGTGGGCGTACCCACCCAGGCGTTGGAGGCGACTCTCGCCTCGATCGGTTATGTCGTCGGCGACATCGACAAGTAGCCGACGCAGTAACCCCGGATTGGGCGAGCACGGAAAGCACAACTTACGCGGGCTGGCGATCGTCCTCGTAGTTCGGCAGCGCCATGCTGATGATCTTGAGATCAACGAATGACTGCCGCGATTCGCTGATTTCATCTTCGGGGGATAGTTCCTGCCAGACGAATTCCTCTTGACCAGCCAGCACTCGGCGCGGCATGTGGTGCACTTCAGCGTCAACCTCAGATTCGGCGCGTGGTGTGTCCAGCTCTGGTTCGCGCTCGCGTACGGCCTCGCGCAGCTCAAAGATCACCTTCTCGCGGTGCTCAACCTCACCTCGCAGATAAACGCGATCGTCCCTCAAACCGGCGATCTCCACGCGCTGCTCGGCAATCCGCGTGCGCTGCCGTTCGATCACCTTGCCGGCGTCCCGAATGCGCATACCCAAGGCGTCGACGACCGCGGCGTTCCGAGACCGCTCCTCGCGCAGCGCGGCACCATGCTCGCGAGAGGCCTTGAGGATCGCATCTGCGTGCGCGTGTCGAGCGCTGTTGAGCTCGCGCCAAGCGAACGCGCATGCCACCAGTGCGGTCATGATGGCCGTGGCGACTCCCAGGCGCACCAACCAGAGCGGACCGGCGGCAGTGGCGGCGGCTGCCACCGTGCCGGTGATCAAGACGATTTCTGAAATGCGCTGCAACGGCGAGGCCTTAAGCCCTCTGCTGGCGGTGGCGGGCGAAGTCACGCTGGTCACCATATGACGCGGCCTGCTGAGTGCCGGGGATTTCGCGACTTAGTCGCGAGTGTCTGCCTCCAAGCCGTTTCCTTCGTCAGCTTCTTCGCCTTCATCAGGCTCAGTAGGAACCTTGCAGGCTCGCTCGAGCAGCAACCCCATGACACACAAAACGACGCCGGCAACGATCGCCACTGCGGACCGGATAACCCGATCACGCGGAGCGGCCGCATCCAATCTCGTCACGAACATCACGGCGAACCCGAGGTAACCACCGGCGACGAGTGCACCGGCCAAGGCGGACGCTTTGCCGAGTACGAGGAAGGCCACCGCGCGCTGAGGCTCCATGCGTTCCCGGCGTACCTGGATCCGCTGATGTGTCAGGTACGCCAGCGCACCGACCAACCCTGCAACCAGAAACAACCCGACGGGAGCGGTCCATGGCACTTCGGGCGGGATCACATCGAGGGCATTCACGGTGACGACCAACAGCCAGCCGGCCAAGCCACCAAACAAAGCCGCAACGACGAGAGCGCGAAACGGTGTCAGATTAACCGTGCCGCCGGAAGGTTGCTGAGCCAAGCTTCGCTGGTCCTCAGTCTCGGTCGATCACAAGATCATCTCGCCGGACGACCCCCGATGCGTCCGCCTTGACCAGCAGATCGCCGATCGCTCCCTTGCCGACAATCTCTGCGGTCGGGTCAACCTCGTACCACGGCACGAGGACGAACGCGCGTTCATGCGCCATCGGATGCGGCAGCCTCAGGTCCTCCTGATCGACGACCGCGTTCCCGACCATGATCAAATCCACGTCCAGGGTACGCGGGCCCCAGCGCCCCCCGTCGCGAGTACGGCCATACGCATCTTCGATCGCAAAGGCGCGCTCTACCAGAGTTTGCGGCTCCAGAGTCGTTTCGGCGATCACCACGATGTTGAAGAACAGCGGACTGTCCGGCGGTCCCCCGAACGGCTGGGTCTCATACACCGAGGAGATATCCACCACGATGACATCAGGCGTGTCGCTCAGGGCGTCGACGGCACCTTGCACGTTGCCGAGCCGATCACCCAGGTTGGAGCCTATGGAGTAGACGACCTTTCGCAGCGGTTTCATCCCGCTCAGGGTGTCGGCGTCAATGGCATGAGGATTGGGGCTACTCACGTCGTTCTACTCCTTGTCAGCGTGACAGCTACATCGGCAACATCGACCGGCATTGGCGCTTGCGGCTTGTGCACGGTGACCTCGACGCACTGGACGGCGTCATAGCGTAGGCACGTCAGGGCAATTCTGTCGGCAAGGGCTTCGATCAGGTTCAGCGGGTCCCGCTCGACGTCGGCAACGATCGCCTCTGCCAGAGCTCCGTAGTCGATCGTGTCTTCAAGATCATCATTGCTGGCCGCTGAAGAGAGATCGATGAGGCAGCTGACGTCAACGACAAACTTCTGGCCCTGCCGGCGCTCGGAGTCGAACACCCCGTGATAGCCGAACGCGGTGACGCCGGTCAGGCTGATGCGATCGCCAGCGCCTTGAATGGGCCGGTGCCCGGCGTCTACGACTGCGTGAGCCGCCATATCACCTCCTGACTCATGCGACCTTATCCGACCCCTGCAATACCCACTTGGGCCAATCAGGATCCGTGAGAGAGCAATCGCTGTGCGACTGCGATGGCGTCGCGATTCGCGCGGACCGCATGCACGCGGACCCCCCACACCTCGCGCAGTGCGAGGACTGTGTTGAGCGCAACGGTGGCGTCCTCTCGCTCCTTGGCTGGCCGCGGACTACCGTCAGCTGCGGCCAAGAGCTTGCCGAGAAATGTCTTGCGGGACACGCCCGTCAGCATGGGTCGACCGAGGACCGTGAACTCCTCGAGTCGTTGCAGCAGTTGCCAGTTATGCTCAGCGGTCTTGGCGAAGCCGAGCCCTGGATCAATGATCAACTTCTCGGCGGGTATGCCAGTGCTCTCGGCTGCGTCGAGCTGGGCCCGTAACTCGGCGATGACCTCGGATACGACGTCGTGATACACCGCTTTGCTCTGCATGTCTTGAGCGTGGCCACGCCAGTGCATGCAGACGTACGGGATGCCGGATTCCGCGACCAGCCGGAGCATCTGGGGATCAGCCTTACCGCCGGACACGTCGTTGACAAGGCGGGCACCGGCGGCGATGGCGGGCTCGGCAACCGCCGCGCGCATCGTGTCCACACTGACGCAAGCGCCGGTGGCCGCGAGCTCTGCGATCACAGGCATCACCCGGCGTAGTTCTTCGGAGACCTCCGGTCGAATCGCGCCCGGCCTGGTCGACTCGCCGCCGACCTCGACGATGTCAGCACCCTCGTTCAGCAAATCCATGCCGTGATTGATCGCTGTGGCAGGCTCGAGCCACTCCCCGCCATCGGAGAAGGAATCCGGCGTGACATTGACGACGCCCATCACCAGAGTTCGACCTGGCTGCGGTAAGCCGGGTACGGCTGGCAGCGGATTCACGCGGATCACCCTATGCTCTGTTTCCGTGCCGCATCCGCCGAACGAGCCTTCGCAGCCCGGGCACGATGCGTGGTGGAGCTCGTGGCGGCACAGTAACGCGGGGGCAAGAGGTCGGCTGGTTCCAGGCGTTCGAGGCTTGCTGGTTCTGGGATTGGTCTTCGCAACACTCTGCGGTTGTCGCGCGACGGGCGGCGGGATACCAGGGATAGAGCCGCCGGCACCAGCGCGCTCTGCGCCTGCTGCGCCCGCCGCGAGCCCGACTGCGGCCGCTCAGCCGACCGTACCTGCTGCGACCGCGAAGTCTGGCCACGGCCAAACGGCCAGTCAGGCCAACACATCGCTGAAGAAGAACAGCATCTATGCCGTAGACCTTGGTGCCGTACGGACGGCCTGCACGGTCAAGGTGCGTTCGCCGAAACCACCGCTGCAAGATGCCAAGCTGGCCGGGTACGGGAAGAAGTTGGTCGGCTGCTTGATGAAGAGCTTTGCCAAGCCGCTCGGCGCGCGCGGAATCGAGCTCAGCACGCCCAGGGTGAAGGCGTACCGCCGCACGATCAAGACACCGTGCGGACGGTTCGGCCAGCGGGATGCGCCGGCTTACTACTGCTCGGCCACCCGGACCATCTACTGGCCGGTGAGCGCTGACGACGGAAACGAGGCGTACACGTTCGCGCGGCTGGGGTATCTGGGGCTTGTCGCGCACGAATTCGGCCATCACATGCAGGCGGCCAGTGGGATGTTGCGGGAGTACGGCCAACGGTCCTTTGCGGTTAAGAGCCGCGGTCAGCGCTATCTGCTGAGCCGTCGCCTCGAGCTCCAGGCGCAATGCTTCGAGGGCGTCTTCCTGGCAACGACTGCGCGATCAATTCGTCTGAGCAGCAATGATCGTTACCAACTTCGGGTCTGGCACACCTACACCGGCGACGAGGATCCGCCAGCCGGACGTAAGCCCGATCACGGCAGCAGCGCAGCGCAGATTCGCTGGCTGAACCGTGGCCTGGACTCCGGGGATCTCGGCCGCTGCAACACTTGGACCGCAAGCAAGAAATCCGTCAAGTAATCGGGCGCCCTGGCTGATTTCCTCAGAAACTGGTCACGGACAACATGACTTCGGCCGCGATTCATGTGGTAGCTGACCGGTTTCCTGAGGAGGGCGGCGGGCAGCGCGTGATTCAGCTGGTGATCAGGCCCATGGCCTCTGCGCGGGTGGCAGCATCACGCAGCTGGCCGCGTACGGCGCTGGTTATGGTCTTTGAGCCCGGCTTGCGAACGCCGCGCATAGTCATGCACAGGTGCTCGCATTCAATCACCACGATCACCCCACGCGGTTCCAAAATGCGATAGATGGCATCGGCGACCTGCGTGGTCAGCCGCTCCTGCACCTGGGGTCTTTTGGCATAGAGATCGACGAGTCGGGCCAGTTTGCTGAGCCCGGTGATCTTGCCGTCTCGGCTCGGTATGTAGCCGATGTGAGCAACCCCGGTGAACGGCACGAGATGGTGCTCGCAGCAGCTCCACACCTCGATGTCTTTGACCAACACCAGCTCGTCGTGGCCCAGGTCGAAGACGGTGGCCAGCACTGACTCCGGATCCTGCCGAAGCCCGCTGAACATTTCCGCGTACGCCCGCGCAACGCGCTCCGGAGTATCACGCAATCCGTCCCGATCGGGATCTTCACCGATCCCGATCAAGATCTCCCGTACCGCCGCGACAATACGGGGATGATCAAACTCTCCTACCGTGGTAGGAAAATGAATCGGGTCAATGCCGGCAAGACCACCCCTCCCGTCGGTGCCGAGCTCGGTGCCGATCTCGGTGCGGATATCAGCGGCGTCGGCGAGCTCTGTCACCGAAAGTCCGGGCCTCTATGGGGCTGTGGATCGGACTCACCAGCGGAGGGTAGCTGCGAGGGAACCGGCTGATGCCCAGGAGGCTGTGGCGTGCCACCAGCCGGCACCTGATGACCCGGGCTCGCGGCCTGACCGCCGGCGGCCTTTCCATTCGGGCCGTTCTGGCCGTTGATCGGTATCGGCGGCGGCGGGGGTGGGGTGACCGGCGGAATCATCGACGGCACCCGCTCATCCGAGCCGGTCCAGGCCGGCCGTTTCGGCCACAGCCGCAGCGGCTGGAAGACTGCCGCCACTTCCGCCCGATCCAGCGACTCCTTCTCGAACAACGCACGGACCAGGTCATCGAGGACATCCCGGTTCTCGGTAAGGATGTCGAACGCCTCCTGGTGGGCGTTGCTGATCAGCTTGGAGACCTCCTCGTCGACGATCGCAGCGACCTCCTCGGAGTAGTCGCGACCGTGACCGATGTCCCGGCCCAGGAAGGGTTCGGCGTCACCGGAACCGAGCTTGATCGCCCCGAGCCGTTCGGTCATCCCGTATTGAGTCACCATGGCGCGGGCGACGGCGGTGGCCTTCTCGATGTCGTTACTTGCGCCCGTAGTTGGGTCGTGGAAGACCAGCTCCTCGGCCGCTCGGCCGCCCATCATGTAGGCGAGCTGGTCGAGCAGCTCGGCGCGGGTGTTGGCGTACTTGTCCGTCTCTGGCAGCACCATGGTGTAGCCGAGAGCCCGGCCGCGCGGCAGGATGGTGACCTTCTGCACCGGATCGGTGCCAGGCAGCGCCGCAGCAACCAACGCATGGCCCCCTTCGTGATAGGCGGTCACCAGCTTGTCGTTGTTACTCATAAGCCGGCTGCGCTTCTGCGGGCCGGCGACAACCCGGTCGATCGCCTCGTCGAGGTACTCGTCGTTGATCAAGCGTGCGTTTTGCCGCGCGGTGAGCAACGCCGCCTCGTTCAGCACATTGGCAAGATCGGCACCGGTGAAGCCAGGCGTACGCCGTGCCACTCCTTCCAGATCTACATCCGGGGCCATCGGCTTGCCCTCAGCGTGCACCTTGAGGATCTGGAAGCGGCCCCGAAGGTCGGGCGTATCGACCGCGATCTGACGGTCGAACCGGCCCGGCCGCAGCAACGCCGGATCGAGCACGTCGGGCCGGTTGGTAGCTGCGATCAGGATCACGCCACCGCGTACGTCGAAGCCGTCCATCTCGACCAGCAGCTGGTTGAGGGTCTGTTCGCGCTCGTCGTGGCCGCCGCCCATGCCTGCGCCACGGTGCCGGCCCACGGCATCGATCTCGTCGATGAAGACGATCGCCGGCGCGTTTTCCTTGGCCTGCTCGAACAGATCGCGAACCCGCGACGCACCGACACCGACGAACATTTCCACGAAGTCAGAACCGGAGATGGAATAGAACGGCACTCCGGCCTCGCCCGCGACGGCTCGAGCCAGCAGCGTCTTGCCGGTGCCGGGCTGGCCGTACAACAACACACCCTTGGGGATCTTCGCGCCGACGGCTTGGAACTTGGCCGGCTCCGCCAGGAACTCCTTGATCTCCTCAAGCTCCTCGATCGCCTCGTCGCACCCGGCGACATCGCGGAAGGTGGTCTTCGGGGTGTCCTTGTTGGCGATCTTCGCTTTCGACTTGCCGAATTGCATCACGCGGCTGCCGCCACCCTGGACGGAATTCAGCAGGAAGAAGAACAGCACGCCGATGATGATGAAGGGAATCAGCGTGCCGAGCAGCGAGCTGAAGAAGCCGGGCGTTGCGTTCTCGCCCTTCCACTGATCTAGCGTCTTGTCCGCGACTCGCTGGTTGAGCCGCGTGATCAGCTGGTCACTTTGGTTGCCGACCCAGGTCGCCTTGTAGCCGGTTTTGTTCGCGTCTTTCAGGGTGACGCGGATTTCTTGTTCCTTATCGATCAAGATGACCTCGCTCAACGGCTCACTGCCGTTGATGATCGAGACCACCTGAGAGGTCGGCGCTTCCTTGTACCCGCTGGTCACGCGCTGGCTGAAGTCGATCAGCAGCCCAATAGCGATGACAGCAAGGACGATCCACGCCAACGGTGAACGGAATATCCGTTTGAGGTTCATGACCTGCCTAGTAAATGTGTCCGGGACCCGGGAGCTCCTCCTGACAAGGCTATCGGTTGCGTCCAAGCAGGCCGGTACGTCTCGACCACGTCGTCATGCACACTGAGCTTGTCCAAGCGACAGCATCGTGCCTTCGCACAGGCTCAGGGCACATCTCGGTCAGCCATAAACGCTGGGTGAGAGGGCGCCAACCGAGGTGAGGTTGCGATAGAGCCCGTCGTAATCCAGGCCGTAGCCGACCACGAACTCATTAGGGATGTCGAAGCCGACGTAGGCAATCTCGACGGGATTACGTGCGGCTTCGGGCTTTCTGAAGACAGTCAGCACCTTCAGACTGGCGGGCCTGCGGTAGCGCAAGTTGGTCACCAGGTACGACAAAGTGAGCCCGGTATCGATGATGTCCTCGACCAACAGCACATGCATTCCTGTGACGTCGGTGCTGAGATCCTTCAAGATCCGCACGACACCGGAGGACTTGCTGCCGGAGCCGTACGAGGACACTGCCATCCAATCCATCTGGCAGTGGATCGAGAGCGCCCGGGACAGGTCGGCCATCACCATGACCGCTCCGTTCAGCACTCCGACGAGAAGCAGTTCCTTACCCGCGTAATCCCGGTCGATCTCGGCGGCCAGCTCGTTGATCCGAGCGGCCAATTGGTCCTTGGTTACCAGGACTCGGGTCAATTCACCGCTGAGCTGGGTGGCTTCCACGGGCCTCAGCCTGCCACAGCAGAGGCGGCTGTGTTCGATTGCTCTCTGACAGGCCGCCGCCAATTGCAGTGCTTCATTGCACTCTGACGGGCCGCCGCCAGATTCGCCTCCTTCGTCGCTTGCACACATCCCCCCGAGCCATCACCCACCTCAACCGCAAGCTCCTGCAGTCGGCGAAGCGGCCGCCCGTCATAGTTGCAGTGCGGCCGGACGTCGGTTGTGGGCATCAACCAACCCGGAGCCGTCCGGCGGTACGCGTGACCGTCGCACCCGGGACGTGGATGGCCTTCTGGCCATGCCAGTCGATCACCAGAGAATCCACCGCGTTGATGTGTCGCAGGGACAGGTCGCCGAGCCCGTGAGCCAGTAGCCAGAGCCGAATGATCCGGCGGCGTAAGGCTGGAGGTTGGGATTCCAGGGCGGCACAGTCCAGGGTGTCCGTACCGCCCAATCCCTCGGCAGCGCGGGACGTCTGCGCGGCCAATTGATCAAGGAGCTCGGAGTCATCACGCACTAACTCCGCGGTCCGCGACAGCGCCTCCGCGACGCCCGGTCCTAGCTCGGCCTCGAGCATCGGCAGCACGATGTCACGAACCCGGACGCGGGTAAAGCGACGATCTGAGTTGTGCGGGTCCTGCCAGGGCTCAAGGCCCAGCTCCGCGCAAACCTGCTCAGTGGTGGTACGGCGGATCCGCAGGAACGGCCGAACGAGATGCCCGGTGCGCGGCACCATGCCCGCCAGTGATCGGCTCCCGGATCCGCGAGCTAGGCCCAGCAGCACGGTCTCGGCTTGATCATCGAGCGTGTGGCCGAGCCAGACCGTGGCTGCACGGGCTCGCGCCTCGGTATCCAGAGCGCGGTAGCGGGCTTGCCGTGCCGCAGCTTCAGGCCCGACTGCGCTCGGCTGGTCTATGTCGACGGCGATGACCGACACATCGTCGTAGCCAAGCGTTGCGAGCTGATCCGCTACCCGACTAGCGACTTCGGCCGAGTCATCCTGCAGACCGTGATCGATCACCACCGCGCTGTGGCCGAGGCCACGCCGGGTCGTCACGTAGTCGATGGCGAACGCGAGTGCGAGCGAGTCCGCGCCTCCAGAGCAGGCGACGACAAGGTTTGAATCCTGCCGGTGCAGCGCGCTATCGACGGCCTGAACGGCGGCCAGGGAGGCTGGGCCCAGCTCGCGACGACCCACGGTTTGGCGTTGTGGTCTAGCTGGCGGTCAGCTCATGGTGGACGCGCGCCAGCCAGAGCTTGGGGTCGACGATCTCGGCAGCGGTGGGGAGGGTTTCCGGAGATGTCCAGACTCGGTTCAGGCCGGCCATGCCAACCTCAGCCAGCACGGCACGGCAGAAGCTCGCGCCATCGCGATATTGCCGCATCTTGGCATCCAGCCCGAGCAGCTTGCGGATGATCTTGTCGAGGCCCTGGCCCTGGCGGCGTACGGTGAACTTTGCCCGGATGTGCTCGACGGTGGGAATGACCTCAGGACCAACACTGTCCATCACGACGTCCGCATGCCCCTCCAGCAGCGACATCACCGCCGTCACCCGCTCGACGGTTTCGCGCTGAGCTGGTGTCTGCACGAGGTCGATGATCGAAATCTCCTCGTTGCGGCCGAGGCCCTCGATTACTCGCTTGATCGCCTCGCGCAGCATCTGAGCAACGATTGTCGGGTCCAGTTCGGCCGAGTCGACGATCTGGGCGATCTGATCATTGAGGTAGCTCCGCAGCCACGGCACGGCGGTGAACTGCACCCGGTGGGTCTCCTCATGCAGGCAAACCCAGAGCCGGAAGTCCGCCGGATCAACATCGAGCTCACGCTCGATGGCAACAATGTTCGGCGCGACGAGCAGCAGTCGGCCGCCCGGTGCGGTGGGATCGGCGCCCGGGAAAAACGGATCGAACTGGCCAAGGACCTTCGACGACAGATAGCTGAGCAGCGCGCCCACTTCGACCCCGGTAATCCGAGGCCCAAGGTTGGCCATGGTGGGATTTGACTGCTTCATCCGGTCAATCACCTTGGCGTTGAGCGGGAGGAGGATCTGGCGGAAGCCGTCGAGGTTTGCCTGAATCCAGCGCGGCCGATCGACCACCAATACCGGAGCCGTACCGCTGCCGGCCTGCAAGCCGGTGACATCGCGGACATACCTCTCGGCCCGGTTCGCATAGCCGCGTAGCTCCGCAACGACGGCCGCGGCACCTTCCCGGGAGATCTCTGGGCCCGGCTTGACAAGCCTGGTTGCCGTGTTCAGCGCAACGGTCCAGTCGACCATCGAGGTTGTCATGCGGGCGAGTCTATGTGCGCGGTCCGCGCGGCCTCAGTCGACTTGAGCCGGATGGCCGTTTCTCCGCACGCGGTCGCATGTGGTGGCCGATTTGATGGATTTCGCAGCTATTCGCGGCCTTGTGCGGAGAAACGTCTCGAGATGGTTACCGTTTCTCCGCACGCGGTTGCATCTGAAAGCCGATCTGGCGGAATTCACGGCTTTTCGCGGCCTTGTGCCGAGAAACGCTTCGAGATCATCACTAGCGGCAGCCGCACGTGCTCAACGCGGCAGTTACTCGATCCAGCCAGATCATGGCGTTGTACTCATTCTTCGGCTTGTTGATCAAGAAGGCGTACGCCAGCAGCGACCCGTCGGCGCTGCGGATCAGGCCGGCGCGGGCGCGTACCTTGTTGAGGGTTCCGGTCTTGCCGCGTACCACGCCGCGGCCGGCCACGCTCTTGTCGTCGAAGTACTGGCGTCGCAAACTACCCTCGACTCCTGCCACCGACAGTCCGGTGATC
>DASVEX010000117.1:0-5130 GCA_036380335.1 Propionibacteriaceae bacterium
TCGATGAGCCTGTCCACGTCCGCGAAGTCTGCCGCGCGCCTGGACAAGATGGTGGTTGGCGGAGTTGCGTGCAAGGTGATCGCCGGGAACTTGGATGTCAGGGTGGCCGGCGGTGTACTGTGCAGCGTGATCTGATACACCGCCACCGGATGCCTCCCGTCCGATCCGAATCGAATCGACAGCTCTTCAATGACGGTAGGTCTCGCAGTGGGCGTCCCTGATCACCCTGCACGGGTGAATCGGTCAGGCCCCGATCGGCGGGAGGATCGATGTGTCCAACCAACAGCTCGAACTCCTCGTCCAGATGTCCCGCTCGCATATATGAGGCTCATGTGACCGAAGCCGAACGCGTGAACGTCACCGACGAATCACCGATGAACCGGCCGCTCGCCATCTTGCTGGCCATGGCCATGTTCGTACTCGTGGTCGACACCTCGATCATGAACGTATCGATCTCGGCCGTCGTTCGGGATCTCGAGACGACCGTGAGCGGCGTCCAGTCGGCGATAGCGCTGGAAGCGCTGGTCTCTGCGGCGTTCATCCTGATCGGCAGCAAGGTCGGCGATCTCATCGGCCGGAAGCGCGCGTACGTGCTCGGCCTGCTCGGATACGCCATCGGCGCCGCCGCCATGACGCTGGCGCAGGATCTGTTCGCGATCGTCTTCTTCTGGGCCATCATTGGCGGTATCGGCGCGTCGCTGCTGCTGCCAGCCATGCAGTCGCTGATCCATGGCAACTTCTCCGGTACGGCGCAGAAGCAGGTTTATGCCCTGGTCGGAGCAGCGGCTGCGATCGCAGCGGCCGTCGGACCCCTGCTGGGCGGTTTCATCACCACCTTCTTCTCCTGGCGAATCGCCTTCCTGCTCGAGTTAGTGATCATCATCGTCGTGCTGTGCGGCATCAGGCTGGTCCATGACGTGCCCTACACCGGGAGCCGAACGATAGACATCGTCGGAGCGGTCCTCTCGGTTGTGGGGATGGGCGGAATTGTGCTCGGCATTCTGGTCTGGGAGGAAGGCGGAGGATATGTGCTGGCGATCTTGGTGGGCGGGGCAATCGCGCTTGGTGGATTGGCCAGCTGGCTGGTACGTCGCAAGCGAGCTGAAAAACCAACTCTGATTGATCCGGATCTCTTCCGGTCCAAGCACTTCCAGTTGGGGATCTCGCAGCAGATGCTGCAGCAGATCGCACTCGGCGGAGCCATGATCACGTTGCCGATTTATCTACAGATGGTGCTGGAGTACAACGCCCTGCAAGCGGGTCTGTCCATCGCGCCGCTCTCGCTCAGCATGTTCGCCGTCGCGATGGTTGCGGGAAAGAGGACTGGTGCGCGCCGACCCAGCACCATCGTTCGAGTGGGGTTTGCCTTGTTCAGCATCGGGATCGCGCTGCTGATTCCGATCATTCCCCGCGCAACCTCCGGCTGGTACCTGTTGGGTCCGCTGGTGATCGCCGGAGCCGGCCTTGGACTGCTCGTCTCGCAGCTCAATAACTACACACTTGCGCCGATTTCGGAGGAGCGGGTCAGCGAGGCTGCCGGAGTCAACTCGGCGGCGGGATCGTTCGGGCTCTCCTTCGGCTTGGCATTCGCCGGTGCCATCATGCTTGCCACGCTCGCAGTTAGTTTCACCAACCTGTCCGAGGACAGCACCGTGCTGCCGCCGTCGGACAAGGAGCGGGTTGCGATGGCTCTCGACGAGGATGCGGAAGTGATGAGCAATACCCATCTCACCGAGCTCCTGGCAAGCGAACCTCCCGAGATTCGGAATGAGATCATCCGTATCAACACCGAGGCTCGGCCCATAGCGCTTCAGGTGGCTTTGTTGCTCCCCCTCGTCGCCGGTCTGCTCGGCCTTGGGAATTCCTTCCGGATGAGTCGCCTGCCCGATATCAAACCCTCGTCGGCGGCCGAGGGGGTGGTGATTGGCTGAAGGAACCAACCTGAGGTGATTGATCACCCAGCACGGGTGAGGCAGCTTCAGTGCGGGGGTGCATATTCCAAGGTGACGGGGTCTGATTGCGATCACGGTAGGAGTGGACTTTCATGGCAACAACGAAAGCAGCACCCGCGGCGAGGAAGTCGATTCCAAGGAAGTCGACCCCTCGCACTCGAAAATCGGTTCCCGACACCCCAGTGGCTCAGACGGTGCCAGCACCTCCATTACCAAGCAAGGCAGAGCGGGCCGCGTATGGGAAGTCTGTTCGCCAACAGGTGCCGCTTGGAGCCCATGCCGAGCTGGTCACCTCCGACGGAGGATCTGATCCCGTCGAGTTGCTGGAGAGCCAATCTGTAACTCGGGTTCCTGAACTCGTCCCGATTCGGTACGGGCGCATGTTGGTCTCCCCGTTCACCTTCTATCGCGGCGCCGCGCTGATCATGGCGGATGATCTGGCGCAAGGCCCTCGGACCGAGCTCACTACTCAGCAATGCGGCGATGCTCATCTCAGCAACTTCGGCGTATTCGCATCACCGGAGCGGCGGCTGGTGTTCGACCTCAACGACTTCGACGAACCACCCCGGGCCATTCGAATGGGATGTCAAGCGTCTCGCCGCCAGCCTCGAGATCGCTGGCCGCGATAACGGGTACACGGGTTAACAACGTCGCTCGGTTGTGTTGAGCGCTGTCAACGCTTATCGCGGGGCGATGAGGGAATTCGCAGGGCAAAGCAATCTGGTGGTCTGGTACGCCCATCAGGCGATACAGCCAGGATTGCCCGGACTGGCTGCCGTCCAATCTCAGAAAACCCGCCGTACCGTCCAAAAAACCCTGGACGAGGCGCGGATGCGGGACAATCTCGGCTCCTTGAAGAAACTCACTGAACTGGCGGATGGTCAACTTCGGTTCGTCAGCAAGCCGCCGCTGGTCGTACCTGCTCGCGACTTGCCACTCGATGCTGAAGCGACGGCGGACCTGGCCGGCTGGATGACCGACGTTCTGCATAAATACAGCGAGAGCTTGCAATCCGACCGCAGGCACTTGATTCATCAATACAAATTTGTCGATTTAGCGCGCAAGGTGGTGGGCGTCGGCAGTGTGGGTACGCGCGCGTGGATTATGCTCCTGAGCGGCATAGATGATCAAGATCCGCTGCTGCTGCAGGCCAAAGAAGCTAACACCTCAGTGTTGGAGGCGTACACCTCGCCAACCCCCTTCAGCAGTCACGGAGAGCGTGTGGTTCAGGGCCAGCGCCTGATGCAGGCCTACGGTGATGTTTTGTTGGGTTGGCATTACTTTCCGAACAGCGCCCGACCCGATTACTACGTGCGTCAACTGCGCGACTGGAAAGGATCATTGGAGATATCGACCCTCGATCCCAAATCACTTGCCATGTACGCCGGGTATTGCGCGTGGACCTTGGCGCGGGCGCATGCAAGGTCTGGCGATCGGGTCGCCATTGCGGCCTATCTCGGCGGCAAGGATGCATTCGATCAAGCAATTGCGGATTTTTCCGCCGCCTACGCCGACAAGAACGAACGCGACTTTGCTCGTCTTGAGAATGCCGCAGCTGCCGGGCAGATCGCGGTGGAACGAGGATTTTAAAGGGCGGCTTCTCCTGAGCCACCGACACCGTCTCAGTACGCAAGGCGTCTACGCCGCCGTATGATGACGACCAATCGAATTCGGGATGGTCGGCTGTGGTGTATGAAGTCCGGCGGGATGCCGCCAAGCCAATCCGGCGACCGATCGACTTCATGTTGGAGGCTAAGCTTCGGCCTCCGCCTCCACGGCCCGAGTGGGTGACGAGGAGTCGGCTCGTCGATGAACTGGAGAATGCTTCGCAACGTCCGGTGACCTTGATCGCCGCTCCTGCTGGCTACGGCAAGACCACTGCGGTCACCCAGTGGCTGACCTCCGCCGCCGGCCCGGCGACAACGGCGTGGGTGTCTCTGGACACCGCCGACAACGACCCCGTACGTCTCTGGACCCACATTGCCACGGCCCTCGACCGAGCAGGCTGCGTCATCGCGCGCGACATTGCGGGTTTCGTTGCCGCGGGCAGCCACGACATGCTGACTGCGGTATTGCCGAAGATCATTGCCGGAATGGCGGAATTGACCTCAGGCGTCACTCTCTTGATCGATGACTTCCACATTGTCCGCGCGACAGCATGCCATGCTCAGATGGATTTCTTGATCAAACATTTGCCGGAGCAGGTTCATGTGGTGCTGATTACTCGGGCCGATCCGACGCTTCGGCTTGGCCGGCTGCGCGCCGCCGGGCAGTTGTCTGAAATTCGCGCTGACGCCTTGGCATTCGACGTTGCTGAAGCGGTTTCACTGTTGGCATCCGACGGAGTCACGTTATCGACCGAGTCCATGTGGGAGCTGATGCGCCGAACAGAAGGCTGGCCTGCCGGCCTGTACTTGGCAGCGCTCTCATTGGCTGGCCGGACAGATCCCAACGATTTCATCCATCATTTCACCGGCACCAATCGCTTTATCGGTGACTATCTCACCGAGGAGGTGCTGAGCAGACAGTCCGAGGACGTGCGCAACTTCATCCTTGATATGTCGATCGTTCGACGATTCTCAGCGCCGCTGTGTGAATATATGACCGGCGAGAGGCAATCAGCTCGGATTCTCCGCGACTTGCAATATACCAACCTTTTCCTCATCCCACTTGACGCTCAAGACCACTGGTTCCGCTTCCACCATCTTTTCGGTGCAGTTGCGCGCAATGCACTCGAAACCGAGCAGCCGGATCGGATAGCGATGCTTCATGGTCGCGCTGCCAAGTGGCTGAGCGAGAATGGTTATGTCGATGCCGCGATCGAGCATGCGCTGGCCGCGGGCAATAGTGATGATGCGGCCGCGCTGGTGCAGGCCAGCTGGATGCAATATGTAGATTCGGGGCTGGGGAGCACCGTACGCAGATGGATTAGTGCTTTGCGATCTTCAGTTGCCGCTGAGAACACCAACACACTTGTCACGGCCGCTTGGATAGCCGCGTTGTCCGGTGAAATCGACGAAATGCAGCAACTCTTGAAGCAGCTCAGCAGTACGTCCAATCACGGCATGCTGCCCGACGAAGCCCAATCCGTGGAGTCGACCGTCGCACTCATTCGGGGATTGTTCGGATTCGATGGACCTGTCGAGATGCTGGCTGCCGCCCGCCGGGCAGCTGAGCT
>DASVEX010000118.1:0-8272 GCA_036380335.1 Propionibacteriaceae bacterium
CCCGCTACCCGTCGGCCGGCAGCAGCCACCTCGACGGGCCCGAGTACTCACCAGACGGTGCTTGGCTTTATCTCAATACGGAGGAGTACGCGAGTCGCCCCGGCCATGCACAGCTGGCCCGGGTTCCTGTCGGCGGCGGATCCATCGAACGCTTGCTGGAGTCCGACACGGTGGACTGGTTCCCGCACCTGTCGCCGGACGGCAAGCTGGCGAACTACATCAGCTTCCCGATGGGTACGCTCGGCCACCCGGCAGACCTAGAGGTTGAGGTTCGGCTGGTTCGCACTGCGGACTGGAGCAACATCGTCCAACGCTTTCCGCTTTTCGGTGGACAGGGGACCATCAACGTCAACAGCTGGTCGCCTGACGGACGTCGGTTCGCCTACGTTGCGTATCCGGTCCAGTCTGAAGGGCACGTTCGGTGACTGAATCAGAATTTGTCTTCGAAGACCTCAGCCTGGCCGGATGGAACGCGATTGCACGCCATTACGGCGCGGCTACCCAGGGCTGATCATGGTGCCCATTTTGCGCTGCCGATTTCGATCATGCCGATTCTTGAAATCTGACCGCCTGCTGGCGCGATCCCAACCTTGAAGGACATGCAGCGCAGACGTTCGGCTTACGCCCAGGTGTCCGACGACGCTCAACGAAGCGCAGCGAGCCGCAGATCATCGATGACTGACACGGAAGCGGCAGTGGGTCGCCCACTCGGCTTATCTCGAGAGTCCGATACCTGCGACGAAGGCGCTCGGTTACCGCTCCTCGACATCGCCGAGGACGGGCTTGAGGTCAACGATCGGCGTTCCGTCGATCGCCTCCAGGCCGCTGACCTGCATGCGTGTCCCGTCGAGGCTCAGGACTCGGACCCGGTGCAGGCCGATCGGGTTGGGTCTGCTCGGGGCACGAGTGCTGAAGACACCCTGCTCGGGTCGGGCCAGGTCCCCTCGCGGATGGACGGTCAAGGCTCGGCGGTCGGCCTCGTGCAACCAGGTCAGCACGATCATCTCGTCGCCAACGGCAATGCCATCCAGGCCCGCATGGACCTCTGAAGCCAAGATCAGATACGCGTCCGGTGCGCCTTCGTCACCTTGGCGCGGCGCGTCGGCCGTTGACGTGAGTGGACTCTCCACGTGTCCGATCGGGCGGATTGCGAAAGTCGATCCGAATGAGTCGGCCATGCATGGCACTCAATCACAGCTTTCACAAGTGCAGGTAGTGCATAGGAGACACCACACCAAGGGGTGATTGACCATCCCGTGGGATGGTGTGAGGATGGTGCCAAGATGGCAGAGGCAGAGAAGACCGAAAAGATCACGCTCAATTTGAGCCTGATTGATCTTGGCCAGATCGACCTACTCGTGCAGGAGGGGTTCTACGCGAATCGAACGGACTTCCTTCGTACGGCCGCGCGCGCTCAGCTCGCCGTTCATGCTGAGGCCCTGCAGCGAACTATGGAGCGCAAGACGATCGTGTTGGGCCTGGAGAGTTACACCCGTCAGCAGCTCGAAGATCTTCGCGCGACTGGCCGTCACCTGCAGATTCGCGTCCTCGGCCTGGCCACCATCGCCGATGACGTAACTCCGGAGCTGGCGCGCGCGACGATCGAATCGGTCGAGGTGTTGGGCGCCTTTCGAGCAAGTCCCGCAGTGAAGACCGCGTTACGCGATCGCATTCGATAACCAGAACAGGAGCACGCCCATGATCAGTCTCGATCAGGACGATATGAACCAAGCGCTCAGCCTCACCAAGGCCGGGCGACTTGCCGAGGCAACAGAACTCATCCAGCGGACGCTACGGTCCCCTTCAGCTCGGTCCCCATTCGGGGCGCAATCCCAACCTCCCCGAGCAGCTGCGGTTCCCGAGCCGGCGTCATCGACCGACACGCACCGGCCGAATCCTCTGGGCGCTACTGCCAAGGCGCTGCAGCGCTCATTGGGCAGCTCGTTCGGCGGCCCGCGAGGCTTGCAGATTCCTGCGCAATCCCCAGACATGTTGCTACGTCAAGGACCGCGGTCAGACAGTCTCGGGGAGGGGGAACTGCTCGACAGGATTTATCAAAACGATTCGGGCGCCAGGCGATACAAGATCTACGTTCCCCGTGACTCCAATCAACATGCACCAGTCATTGTCATGTTGCATGGCGGGACGCAGCCGGTGCTCGACTACGCCGCAGGGACCGGCATGAATCAACTCGCAGACCTGCATCACTTTCTCGTGGTCTATCCCGAGCAAGATGCCCGGGCAAATCCCATGCGGTACTGGAACTGGTTCCGCCCGCAGGATCAGCACGCCCGCGGTGGTGAACCCTCGCTGATCGCAGGCATCACCCAAGAGGTGATCCGTGACTACGACGCCGACCCGGACCGAGTCTTTATTGCAGGCTTCTCAGCCGGCGCCGCGATGGCGACCGTCATGGCTGCGACGTATCCCCAGCTGTACGCGGCCGCCGGCGTGCATTCCGGGTTGCCGTACGGCGCCGCGTACGACGTGCCCTCGGCATTTGCGTTGATGCGAGGAGGAAGTCCGACATCGCATCAGGACCCGGCACTGCGGATTCCCCTCATTGTCTTTCACGGTGATCATGACGAGATTGTCAATGTGGTCAACGCGAGCAATATCCGCCAGCAGCGACTTGGCATCAATGGAGCGCTGACGGCAGCCGACGGCGTGAGAGTGACGCATGGGCAGGTACCTGGCGGCCACGCGTACACCCAGACGACCTATTCCGACGATGCCGATGTGCTCCTGGAGCAGTGGATCGTGCACGGGGCGGGCCATGCGTGGTTCGGTGGTACCGCCGGCTGCTCGTACACCGATCCGCTAGGCCCGGCCGCCAGTGCCGAGATGGTTCGCTTCTTCGCGGAACGCCGCCGCAGACAATGACCATGATCAGCGTCGATGGGTCGGCTCTGGCAACTGGGATTAGGCGGCCGAAGTTCGATCCGGTCGAAGCGCCTTGCCACGACTCAATTGCTCGTTGCTAGCATCACAAGGCCACGAATCACCTCAGAAATCGGCTTCTCGGACCGCATTCGTGGGCCCGTGCGGAAGAACGTGACTCGGCGGCGAAACGAGATTCAGGAATCGCGAGACTAGAGCGCCGCAACCGCCTCCGCGATGGGCGTATCGCCACCGATCAGGTCCGCGGTGCGGCCGATCGTGCTCGGCGAGTCGAGCACCGCGACGAGGACAGCCGCGACATCGTCGCGCGTGACCTGGCCGCGCGGGAGTCTCTCGCCGAGTCTGACCTGGCCCGTGCCGGCGTCGTTGGTGAGCCCGCCGGGGCGTATCACCGTGGCATCGAGGCCGCTCACACGTACCGCATCGTCGGCGCGGCCCTTCGCGCGCAGGTACACGCTGAAGGTGTCATCTCCACTCGCGTTGGGGTTCGCCCCCATGCTGCTGACGATCACGTAACGGCCGACCCCGGCCTGCTTCGCCGCAGCGATCAGTTTGACTGCACCGCCGTAATCCATCGTGTCTTTGCGCTCGGCTCCGCTGCCAGGACCCGCACCGGCAGCGAACACCACGGCATCGGAGCCGCCAATCGCGCTCGCAACCTCTTCCTCGCTGGCGTGCTCGAGATCGACCACTGCTGGCTCGGCGCCGGCGCGCTTCACCTCTTCCGCGTGATCGGGGTTACGGATCAGCGCGACAACCTCGTCGCCTCGCTCTGACATGATCTTGGCGAGGCGCAGGGCGATCTGACCGTGGCCTCCGGCAATGGCAACTCGCACGGCTTCAACTTAAACCCGCACCCCACGTACGGCTGCGGCCAGGGCATCGTGCGGGGCAGGTTCGGTTGCTCATCATGATCAGTGTGTGGGCCGGCGCGTGAACCAAACCGCGATCAGCAGATTTGGCAACCAGCACAGCCAGGCGATCCAGGTATAGGCGGTGGCGAAGGAGAACGACACCAGCCCGGCACCGCTCAACACGCCATAAAGCGGCGTCATGATTCGCAACATGACCGCCGCG
This sequence comes from Propionibacteriaceae bacterium, assembly GCA_036380335.1. GTDB lineage: Bacteria > Actinomycetota > Actinomycetes > Propionibacteriales > Propionibacteriaceae > Microlunatus. The sequence continues at coordinate 3,979 of DASVEX010000118.1, forward strand.
AAGATCAACGAGAAGCTCCGAATCATCCAGCGACGATGATCAACGATCCGATGAGCAAGCACCATGCGCAGCGCCGTCCAGGTAGTGAACAACATGCTCAGTCCCAACAACCCGAAGCCCAGCGATGTCACCCAGCTCGGGTAGGACGTCGTGGCGAGCACCAGTCCTGACAATCCGAGGCCCGTGCAGCTTGCGATATACGTCGCGCCAAGAAACCGGTGTATCCGCAGGAACCGGCGACGCAACCTTGCGACGAACTGAAGCGGCCCGATCGCGAGTGCGAGCATGCCGCAGAGCACGTGCACGCCAAGCACGAACTCGCGACGCATGTACACCTCGCGCTGCTCGGGAAAGTAGCTGTCCGGGTTGAATGCGAGGTAGCGGGCGACGAACGCGATGGTCGTCAGCGAGAGCAGAGTCATGATCACCCAGCCCGGCTTGACGAGGTAGTGGGCGACGCGATTGCCCCGACGCGGAACAACGGAAATCGGGCGAGTGGTGGTGTGATCAACAGCGGTCATGTCGTGCCCTCCAGATGGTGGGAACACTGACGCTAGCCTCGAGAAAACCTGCGGACATCGCCCTGAAGGGTTCACCTTGATCCCCCTTGAGGAGTAGGTCCGCTACTCCTTCCGGAGACGCCAGTTACAGTGGTCGGCACATTCGAGCAGCCAAACCAGGTTCATGGACCGGACATGCATCGGCCGCAGGCGACCGGGTGGTCGTTCTCTGGCAGGAATAGCTGGTCTTCGAGATCCCCTCGACCCCAGGCCAGAACCTGGCTGACGCCACGCAATTCCGACGCCAGCGTGTCCCTGGTTTGCTATGACAGGTCGCAGGGCGCCGCCAAGATGAAACCAAACGGCGGCGCGCTCGCGCCAGAGAGCGCGGCATTCGCAACCGCCCGGGCCTTCGCTGGCCCGAAGACCTTCTCACGCTTGCGCTGGATAAACCACGTGCGGTACTCGCGGTCCACATCGAGCCGAAGGTGGGGGCGCACCCGCTCTATCCCACGAATGTCGATCCCCTCATCGGCGCCGGAGCGACCAAGCGGCTCAAGCGCCACCCAGTCTCGGAACCCATAGACGAGCTGGCGAACGAGATCCTCGAACCGGTGAGACTCGAGATCTTCGAAATGGAGCTGGTTCATCGTCCTGGTTGGCCGTGGCTTCACGGCTCCAACATCGACCACTGAGGTGACTATCGTTGGCGTGATCATTGACGGCACGGTGTATCCCTTGCAGTCTGAGCTTTCGATTGCCCAGAAGAAGGCTGGGGAAACCACCACCGGCTCAACCCCTGTGATCTTGGCCCAACCGCTGCGGGCGAGCCAGCCTCGTTGATCAAGATCTTGGTCTGCGGCGATTCCGGCTCAAATGTCTTGTACTCGACCTAATCTCAAGCACCCGACCCTATTCTTCCGCTCGCATGACACCTTTGACCGCTTCCTCGAAGCGCTTACCTCCGGTCCGGTGCGTGAGATCTCCCGTTTAGGTCGCGCCCTTATCGACACCGAGCTCCCTACGCATGGCTTGAAGCAGTTCGCGTCTCACATTCACCACTGCAAGGCGGGCCTCATCCCGTTCCGTTTTCGGCCTGTCATCGATGGCCTGGAAGTAGTTGCCAAATGCCGCTGAAAGCTCGATGGTCGCGCTCCGCGTAGCCTCGGCACCTAGAAGCGTCACCGCGTGGCGGGCTGTGTGGAATGCGCGGAGCTCATCTTGGATGTAGCGAGCGGCACCTCCGTCCTTCCGTGCTTTTTCATCTATGGCGAAGTCTGCAGCTTCCAGCAGTGCGTGCGCAGCCTGCACATATTCGACATATGCCAGGCGTCGTGCATCGGCGAGTTTCGCTTGGCGCTCCCGCTTCGCCTGAAGGGTTTGGGAGATGAGGGCGGTAGAGGCTGCTAGCACGCCTCCGAGGATGGTTCCCATGACTGCAATCCAGGCACTATTCATGCGCCGCAGCATGGCACGGACTCGTCGACAATCTGGGGGCGTCTGGCGTAGGTGTTGAGCGCACCGACGCCCTGGCCGATGGTCTCGCCCCGGAACCGTCGACATGATGAGGTTTGATGGGGACGGGCTGATCGTGGACTACAGAGTCATGGTCCGTCCGCTCTCCGCTGTTGTGGCGCTACGCGACGCTGCCTTCTCTCAGCTGCCGGAACGGTCCTAGCTGGACAGCCAGATAGACGTTCGGAACAAAGTGCGTACACAGCTCAAGCTGGACTCCGGATTCCTATTCATGCGTTGTCTCCGAGGCCTCGAGGCGATCGCTGAGAGTGCTTACCCGGCCACCTAGTCAGGCAGATAGATTGACTACGCGGACCAGCCCGCCGCCGGTCAAGCGGACTCACTCGGGAACCTGGCTCAACAAAGCAGAAGTTCCGGAATTCCGAGGACTCCGGGGCTCCAGCTGCTTCTAGCTGATCGTCATCATTTGACCGACCAGAAGAAAGGGTCGTGTTCGTAGTCGCTGACATCAATATAAAGCTCGTCCATGTGCTCGATCGGGACCGCGAACCCATACTGACCAGTCTTGGAGCGGCCCTTAGCAATCACGCCGGTCACGTCGTCTAACCCATTGCCGTGGATTGCTTCGGCATCGTCGTCGTCTGGACCATAGGTGACCTCCACGGAGAACTCGTCGGCATCGACCTTGTGGCTGGTGCCGTTCTTGATATGCACCGTGAACAGGACTATCGGGGTCACCAGGATGTCCACTGTCGGCGTAACGGCCAACCGTGCCGAACTTGAAGTTAGTAATCCGGATCTCCAGCCCGCCGATTCGTGACGGCTCTGCACCAACGTGGCTGCCGACCGATCGGCTGCAAGGGCTGATCATGGTCGATACGCAGTTACCCCCGACTCGGATCCCGTGTCGGGGGTAACTGGGCGTTCGAAGGCTAGAGCTAGAGCGCGCGGGTTCGCGATCGGGCGGTGAGCCCAGAGGCGATCATGACCAGGACGACGGCCACCGCGATCGCGATCAGCCAGCGCACCCAATCGATTCCGGGGCTGCCGTTTCCGCCGAACGCGGTGTAGATGAACCAGCCGATCAAGACCCCGCCGATCCCACAGATGATGGTCAGCCAGATCGGGATATTGTCCCGATTTCCAGGAGCCACGAACTTGCCCAACAAGCCGATGATGATACCGGCCACGATGACACCGATGATCTCCACTGTTCCTCCTTGCACGTGATGGATAGTTCCGTTGTGTGGAGCGGCACCCGCAGACTAGGTACCGCTCCGTGATCAACTAAACCACCCCAAGGGCTGATGCATTACACCCCTAGGGAGGTTATATTTCGGGTATGGGCTCCCCGATCACGATCGCGTTGATTGACGATTACGACGTCGTGGTGATGGGCGTGGCCTACATCCTGGAGCAGTATCACGATCGCGTAGTGATCGCGGAACTCGACACCAACCGGGACCTTTCAGACAACGTCGACATCGTGCTCTACGACACCTTCGCTCAGGCGGAATCAGACCACGACCAGATCAGCGCCCTCGTGGGCAACCCGCGCGCCCGGCACGTCGTGGTGTACACCTGGAACTTCCACCCCGACCTGATCGACAGCGCCCGCGCCCGCGGCGTACACGGCTATTTGTCCAAGGCCTTGCCGGCCCGTGATTTTGTGGCGGCTCTGGAAGCGATCCACTCCGGCGAGATCGTCATCAACGAGCCGCCGACGCGGGCGCGCGCTGTGAGTGGATTGAACTGGCCGGGGCGTGCCGAAGGTCTGACCGACCGTGAGTCAGAGATCTTGGCCCTGATCACTCAAGGCAAGAGCAATGCCGAGGTGGCGGCACTCACCTTCCTCAGCCCGAACACCGTGAAGTCCTACATCCGAGCGATCTACCGCAAGATCGATGTTGCCAGTCGTACGCAGGCTGTGCTCTGGGGTGTCAGTCACGGCTTCACACCTGATCATCACCGCATTGACCACTGGCGCGGCGGACCCTGAGGACCGTTCTGCTGGATGCGGCGCTTGCCCCAGTTCGTGCCGTGCCATGCTGCGCCAGTGGACGTGGAAGGGTACGTGTCAGGGTCTATCGGAGGTTCGTAGAGACCGGAGGCGCTCCGCGTCTGGAGGAGCTGGCGCGCGAGCTGGACGAGTCGGTTACGACGATCCGTGCTTGTCCACGGGAGCTCGCGGCGGCTCGCCACGTCGTACTCGACGAGCACGATGCGATCGTCATGGCACATCCGTTCTCGGCGATACCGCTCGGGTTCTCGGTGATGAGCGCCACGACGCTGTGGTGGGGCGGCTGCGCATGGGATTC